>NZ_JAHRFC010000047.1:0-43506 GCF_020883015.1 Microcoleus sp. CAWBG640 | reverse complement strand
CACTCTTTGAGTCTCGGATGGATGTTTTTCAAGATATTCTCGGAGCTGGCTCATGTTTTTTGAGGTAAAATTCCATTATAATTTAAGAGCGATCGGCAAACTATTTCTTTTTGGGAGATGTCTAATAAGAAGTATGCGTCTGAAATGCGACAATTACCACAAAGAATGATGGTTTTGCTCATTGATTTCGATGATGATGAAAATCGGTTGAGTTATGTAGAAAGTCATATTCCAGATGACCTAAAATTAAGAGTATTCGTGCTGGGAGTGCTATCTGAACCAGAGAATCTAAAAAGAGAGAGCAAAAAGACCTTTGAAGAGATTGGTGAAGCTCTTGCCAAAGATTGTTCTGACAACAAAAATGAGTTATGGGGACATAATCTTCTCAAACATAACAAACGAGAATTAGAGCGTATGGCATCATCTGTAAAACCAATTCTCTTTAAATAAATTTACCCAAAACTCGCGCACGCTACTTAAATGTCAGGTGCACGACTGCCAATAATTTAGCGGAGTGTGGCTCGATTAAAAGTCGCGCACTCTAACAACTACAGTCCATATTCAGCTTGCAAGATATCGTCATTATCATCAGCGATAGTCGCGACAATCGTAATAGCGCGAGAAATTTCCCCAGTCGAGATTTCGGCTATCGTCCGAGTCGAAATTACCGCAACTTGATTATCCACGATCGCAAAATGAGATTCCAAAGTAGACAGCCAATTCATTTCTAGGAGTTTGCGCATTAATTCAGCTTCATTCTTCGCGGGCAACTGAAGCACAAAAGCCCAAACAGTCAAAGTATCATCTTCCGTTTCGCCAGTGAGTTGCACCAACACTTCGACACTACCGTACTTAAACTTCCAAAGATGTCCGCCCGCCTCATTTTGACCTACCATCACTTTTTGATCTACAGCCATGCTGGCGATGACAGTTTCAATTTCTTCTGCATAGGTGACGGCTGTGGCTTTTTCGACCTGGGCATCGGCGATCGCGCTTTCACTTAAAATGCTTTCTGGAGAAACTGTTTCTAGGTTGGGTTCGCTGGTAGTCATGATTGTAATTTGACGGAAACTATTCCACTATCATTTTACCAGGTTCCTGGTTCCCAGGCTCTTCCTGGGAACCAGTAGATTTCTTAGGTCTCTCGGAGCTTTGGGCAAAATGTAGCAGTTGATACTAAACTTGTTAATGAAGTCCTAGGGATTATTTGTCCAGGCCCACTTGTGGTTAGCGTGGGGATTTTGGTGGCGGGGATTTATTCCATCCCCTGCAAAACCGCCGTCAAAATTTCCACAAGGCGATCGATATGTTCCTTCTCAATAATCAACGGTGGCGACAAAGCAATAATATCCCCAGTTGTGCGAATTAACAACCCATTTTCGTAGCACTTTGTAAAACAATCAAAAGCCCGTTTACCCGGTTTCCCAGCAATAGATTCCAACTCAATCCCCGCCACAAGTCCCAAATTGCGAACATCAATAACGTGGCGCACGCCTTTGAAAGAATGCACCGCATCTTCCCAATAATCGGATATTTTATCAGCCCGATCGAACAATTTTTCTTCTTCGTAAATATCCAGCGTCGCCAAAGCAGCAGCACAAGCCAGTGGATGCCCAGAATAAGTATAGCCATGAAACAGCTCTATGGTATTTTCAGGAGCATTCATAAAAGCATCATAAATACCTTCCTTAACAAATACCGCCCCCATGGGTACAGTACCGTTAGTTATCCCTTTTGCCACCGTCACGATATCAGGAATTACTCCAAAATATTCAGTGGCAAAACTCGAACCTAAACGCCCAAAACCTGTAATTACTTCATCAAAAATCAGCAGAATTCCGTACTTGTCGCAAATCGCGCGAAGCCTTTCCAAATAACCTTTTGGCGGAATCAAAACTCCCGTAGAACCCGCCACCGGTTCCACAATTACCGCCGCAATATTCGACGCATCGTGCAAAGCCACAATCCGTTCCAATTCATCCGCCAAATGCGCCCCCCATTCCGGCTGTTTGCGGCTGAAAGCATTGTGTTCTAGGTTATGAGTGTGAGGTAAATGATCTACTCCTGTCAGCAAACTGCCGAAAGACTTGCGATTTGGACCAATCCCACCGACAGAAATTCCCCCAAAACCAACACCGTGATAACCCCGTTCCCTACCAATCAATCTTTGGCGTGTTCCTTCGCCTTTAACTCGGTGATAGGCAATGGCAATTTTTAACGCAGTCTCCACCGATTCCGAACCAGAATTAGTAAAGAAAACGCGATCGAAATTCCCTGGAATCAGCTTTACCAAACGTTCCGCCAATTCAAAAGCAGCCGGATGTCCCATTTGAAAAGGCGGCGCATAATCTAGATTCAAAACTTGTTGTTTAACTGCTTCAGCAATTGTCTCGCGGGCGTGGCCAGCATTCACACACCACAGCCCCGCAGTACCATCGAGGATCGATCGATTATCATCGCTGGTAAAGTGCATATCTTTTGCCGAAACCAACATTCGCGGATTCGCTTTAAACTGTCGGTTTGCGGTGAAGGGCATCCAATAAGCGTCCATATTTGTCATTGTTTTTTTATGCTTTTATTTTCTAATATAACATATTTGAACGAACCACGAAGACGCAAAGAGCGCGAAGGAAGAAAAGAAAGAGCTTTTTGTTATTTCTAGGATTGCTATATCTTCCTCTTTCTCTTCCTTCGTGTCCTTCGCGCCTTCGCGGTTCGTTTAATCTTACTCCACAGACTCATGCTGCAACAAACCAGTCAGGATTTTGGCAGGTTGCTCCCCGTATGGCCACGCGAAAGCATGGCGGAAAGCGGCATTTTGACACGCTTGCAATTGCCGAAAATCAATGATATCCAGAGTCAATAAATTTTCGTATTCAAAAGGCAGCCGCACGTTGTGCAATCCTGCATTGTCCGTGCAAATGGCAATATCGACACCGGCTTCAAAACAGCGATCGAATACTACCTTCAATTCCCGCATATCTTGCAAGGTTCCAGTTTTCAGATAGGTGGTCGGGCAAACTTCCAAGCATTGACCCCTACGTGCTACTTCTGGCAACAGTTCGGGATATTTTAACGGAATTTGAATCCCGTGGCCGATTCGCATCAGATAGGGCAAAAGTTCGGGATAACAGCCAGATGTTGTTTCGTAGAGGTGGCCGGTTGTTTTGAGGCCGATCGACCTTGCGTACTGATATAATCCGACAAATTCGTCTAAACGCTCGCTAATGCAAGCATCGCCCCCAGCAAAATCGATCGCACAAACATATTCTCCCATCTGTGCAGCCAAATCGACGATCGCCCGATTCACTTCATAGGGTAAACGCGAGTGCATACACAAAATTTGGCTGGTGACAATTGGACAATCGCTAATTTGACTTGCCTTACCCACAACTCGGACAATTTCTGCCATCAAATCAATTCGTTCTGACTGCGACAAATGTTCTGGAGTTCGCAGATAAGGTGTATAACGCAACTCCAAATAAGCCAGATTTTCAAACACGTAAGCGCCCCGCATCAACCGATAGATGAAATAAGGCAGAGTCTCAACAGTTTGAACGCTTTCTACCAGCGTGTGCAGTTCCAAATACTCATCCAGAGTATTGCGCCGACGTGTGTAAAACTCCTCAAACTCCGAGTATTCTTGAAATCGATCGACCATTTCAGCATTGTGGCGATCGAAATACCGCCACAGCACCCTAGGAACCACAGAACCACCCAGATGGCGGTGCAACTCAGCGTGTAAACTCATGGCAAAACAGCCTCAATTTTCTTGATTGTAACAAAAATTAATTAGTCAGTCCTTGTGAGTGAGTTCCCATCCCCCCTTGGGGGGGCAGGGGGTGTTGCCCCAATGCCCCATCCCCCAATACCCAATTCCCAATCCCCCTTGGGGGGCAGGGGGGGTGGTCCAATCTATCCAAAATCAAAAATCAAAAATTGATTGACATTTGACACATATCCGTAGATAATCGAAGTTTGTGTCAACTAGAACGGAACGCGAAAAACCCTTGGCTAACGTAGTTGTAATCGGCGCCCAGTGGGGCGATGAAGGAAAAGGCAAAATTACCGATTTGCTCAGCAAATCCGCAGATATCGTTGTCCGCTACCAAGGGGGCGTCAACGCCGGTCATACCGTGGTAGTCAACGGTCAAACTTTCAAGCTACATCTGATTCCGTCGGGAATTCTCTACCCCGATACCGAATGTATCATCGGCTGTGGCACGGTCATTGACCCTAAAGTTTTAATTCAAGAATTGGATCAGTTAGAAAAACTCAACATTTCTACTGCCAAGTTGATGATTTCCCAGACTGCTCACGTCACCATGCCCTATCACAGATTAATTGATGTGGCATCGGAAGAACAACGGGGCAATTATAAAATTGGGACAACCGGACGCGGCATTGGCCCTACCTACGCGGATAAGTCCGAACGTACAGGTATTCGGATGCTCGATTTAATGGACTTGGAAGGCTTCCAAGAACAACTGGAATGGACAATTAATCATAAAAATGTCATTCTGGAAAAACTCTACAATTTGCCTCCTCTCAATCCCCAAGATGTGATTGATGAATACCGAGTCTATGCAGAACGTTTGCGCCCCCACGTAGTAGACAGTTCGCTGAAGATTTATGACGGGATTCACACGCGGAAAAATATTCTGTTTGAAGGAGCCCAAGGTACTTTATTAGACTTAGACCACGGCACTTATCCTTACGTTACTTCCAGCAGTCCGATCGCAGGTGGCGCTTGTGTCGGAACTGGAGTTGGCCCCACAGCGATCGATCGCGTTATTGGAGTCGCAAAAGCCTACACCACCCGTGTGGGAGAAGGCCCATTCCCTACCGAAATGGTAGATGGAATTGGAACTGTTTTGGGCGAAAGAGGGGCAGAATTCGGCACTACTACGGGTCGGAAACGCCGTTGTGGTTGGTTCGATGCAGTCATTGGCCGCTACGCCGTTCGCATCAACGGACTTGACTGTCTAGCAATTACCAAACTAGATGTTTTGGATGAATTAGACGAAATCAAAGTCTGCGTTGCTTACGAAATTGAGGGCGAACGCTGTGTGGATTTCCCCAAGAGTTCTCGCATTTTTGCTGAGTGCAAACCCATCTATGAAACCCTTCCCGGTTGGAAAAAATCAACGGAAGATTGCCGTACTTTGGCAGATTTGCCCCAGCAAGCGTTGGATTATTTGAAGTTTTTGGCAGATTTGATGGCCGTACCGATCGCGATCGTTTCTCTTGGTGCTGGCCGCGACCAAACTATCATTGTCGAAGACCCAATTCACGGACCAAAGCGGGGATTATTGTCTGTTGATGGTACACCAGCCTAACGTTGCCTTAAAATATCATTTTGGGTATCAACCAATCATACTCAAAATTTTTGGCAGTCTCGCCGCGACCAACTTAGTTCAGAGTTCCAGCAGATTTAGTGCACTTGACCCACGGCGAGGTCAAGTGTATCCTTATTTACCAAGAAATTGGGTCTAAAGCCCCGTCCTTGTAGGACGGCTTTTCTTTGATGAACTGATAGCACGGCTAGAAGTTCACAGAGATATGATTGGATGGCTTATAATGGAGTTAAGCAAAGAAGGAATACAAGCCAAAAGAACAACCGGAAACAATCCCAAAGGTGATATTTTGATAGTCAACCAGCAAGATGTTCCGCAAGTCAAACAGCTACTCCGCAATTTTCAGATAGAATTCAATAGTTAATTTATCAAAACAATAAAAAGTATAAATAATAATGAATGAACCGCATATTGAAATCAAAGCCTGGAAAAACAAAAAAATAGATTCCACAAAAGCTAAGGAAATATGTCAAAAAGGAACTGTGATTGGAGTTATTAGCACAGGGGGAATTACTAAACCAGCTAAGGTTGTATTCGACAAAGCAGATGTAGCTTGGGTAGAAAATTTTCCAGAGAGTAAGTTATTGAATCAGGAAGGTCAGGAGGAAAGCTAATGTTAGACATGATTTTTTATGCCTTCAAAACTAATCAGCCACCGCACTATGTCGGAATGTCTGAAGACGTTTACGAGTGGTTGGCAAAATCAGAATTTTCCAAAATTGGCAAATCTGTCCCCAGAAATATTTTGATAGATGAAGAGGAGGAAAAGCTACCTTTAGTTGAGTTAGATCAAGATATTCGCCAGAAGTTTAGAAATTTTTTCCGCGACGCAATTATCTGCGAAAGCGATACCGTCCTTGCTAAGCTGGGTGATTCCCCTCTCAAAGAAGAATACCAAGCAGAAACGTATCGTCTCAGGAAATTGTTAGACTTGCTGAAGTGTGTGGAAAATGAAAATTATCAGTATCTTCAGAGAGTCCTTTAAAAAGAAGAGTATCAAACAGGAACGTACCGTTTGAGAAAAATGCTGGAATTGCTCAAGTGTGTGGAAAACGAAAACTATCAATACCTTCAGCGAATTTAATTAAGTGCGATCGCACTACCACAAATTTGGTAAAATGTGAAAACAATAAGCCAAAAGTCAGAAAATGGAAATCGCAGTTGAATGTCAAAAGCGAGCTGAAGGCAGCAAACCCAATGCCCTCCGTCGCTCAGGATTGATTCCCGCCGTACTTTACGGTCATCAAGGATCTGAATCCCTTGCTCTTACTATCCCTGCCAAAGCCGTTGAAACTCTCCTCAAACAGCGCGTTGTCAACAACGTCTTAATTGACCTGAATATTCCAGAAATTTCTTGGAAAGGAAAAACTTTGTTGCGGGAAGTGCAGCGCCATCCTTGGAAAGGTTTTCCCTATCACCTCAGCTTTTTTGCGGTAGGAAGTCAAGACAGCCTCGAAGTTGAGTTGTCCTTGCATTTTGTCGGCGAATCTGTCGGTGTCAAGTTGGGAGGCGGCATCTTGGATACCGTGATGACCCAACTAGCAGTTAAGTGTAAACCTGACAGCATTCCTGATGCCATTGAAGTAGATATTTCTAATTTAAATGTAGGGGATGCACTGCACATTCACGAACTCGTGTTACCCGCAGGAGTAGTAGCTATTGGTGAACCAAATCAGGTGGTTGTCAGCGTACTTGGTACTCAAGCCGGTTCTGAAGATGACTCAGAAGCAGCAACACCAGCAGCTTAATTAGTAATTAGTCATAGTTGCTAACTAATTATTAAACCGATGGCGATCGCTTTTTTACTCAAAAGGCGATCGCTTTTTAATTGCCAAAACCATTAATTTTTGCAAACTGTGATATCGTTTACGGTTGCATCAGAATGATTTAACCGCAGAGAGCGCAGAGGGCACAGAGGAGGAGAAGAGAGAGATGAATACAGGACGATACCAACGGATTTGATATGACAGGGCACTACCCTGTCCTGACTGATTACCTAAGGGCTAATTCCGGGCAGTAGTGATTCGACGCCAGAGTCACGGTAATATCAGTATCCGCCAGAAAACTTTCTTTAGCAATGGGATTTTCCATACTCGCGGCTTCCCCGATCGCTCTTAATTTTAATTCCGGCAGAGAAACTCCCGATTTAGCCTCCGCACACATCCTTTTGGCTGCTGCAATTTTTTGACCAGGGCGGCTTTGAATTGCTTGCAATAAACTATCCGTTGTCGCTGTGGAGTAGCTTTTAGCTAAACGTTTGTAGTCTTCAATAAATTTCCCATCATTCCCAGTAATTTTAACTGTTGGTTCCTGATTAGAACACAACTGATTTAAATTAATCACTTCTCCCGCTGAGTTGACGATAAAACATCCTTCCCGTTCTTGGGCGATCGCACTTTTGGTGTTGCTGACTAGGACTTGAATCAACATCACAGCTATCATCGCACTTAAACGCAAGCTATTTAGCATGATACAGAACTCCTTTGTTGATTTTTAGTTGTTATTTGTTGTTTGTTAGTTTTAAACACTCAAAACTCAACTCAACATTTCGTTATCTATGGATGATTTCACTAACAATAAACATCCGCCACGAGTTACAGGTGCATGAATAGAGTTAGGAAATGAGCGAATATAATCCCCTTGATAACAAACTTCTCCCTCCACCTCTAAATCTCCTTCTAACATAAACACTTCTTCTACTCCAGTGTGTCTATGTAGGGGAAACTTGATTCCCGGTTCTAACCGCATCAAACAGGTAAATTCGCGCTTGTCTCCATCGACATAAAGGTTAGCAAACGAAATACCTGAAACTCTATATTTTCTCCATTTCACATTCTGCGATCGCACAATTACAGAAGGAGTATTGTTTTCAGTAGCAGCAATAACTGGCTGTGAATTAACGAACTCCGTGGGAGTTGGCGCAAGTTCGGCGATGCGCTGAAACAAACGGTGTTTGAGGTTGGGGGAGACAGGTACGGGAGGGGCTGTATAGGCGATCGCAGCAACCGCAGCCTCAACAGCATCTAATTCAGTTTCAAGTTGTGGAGACTCTTGCAATTTCTCTTTAAGGGCGCGACTTTCTGACTCGTCCATAGTATCGAGAGCTCGAAGCGCTGCAAGGATATTAAATTCCTCATACTCCATGATGTCCATAATTTAAACTATTTCGCTCAAAGCTTGACGCAATTTAGAAATACCTAACCGAATTCGGGTTTTGATAGTACCCACAGGAATGCCCGTCTTAGTAGCGATCGCAGCACAAGTCAATCCTTGATAATAGGCTAATTCAATCGCCTCTCGTTGTTCTGGTGGCAATGCTTCCAGCGCTGCTTTAACCTGTTCGCTCCGTTCTTCTAGTATGGCATCTGCCATCGGTTCTGCCATAGCAGAAATAGGGACTTTCGCATTTTCCAAAGAAGCAACAACCGTCCGAAAATTGCGCTGCAAAACTCGAAGTCTATCCAGGGAACGACTGCGCGTCAGCAGAAACAACCAAGTATCAACTCGACTGCGGGAAACATCATAACTTGATGCTTTTTGCCAAATCTGAGAAAAAACATCTAGTACAACTTCTTCAGCTTCTTCTACCGAACCCAGAATTTTGTAAGCGAGAGCATAACTAGCGCGACCATAGCGATAGTACAGTTTAGCTAAGGCTGTTTGGTCTTTCTGGGCAATCTGCACTAATAGTAGCGATTCATCCCCTGACTTTTGAGCTGTCATTTCAGTGTACCGAAAAAAATGTGTTTTGACTGCACAGATCCAAAATTAAAAATTCAGCGTATATCACTACATAACCCAAAGATAATTGTAAGTTTGAAGTTGGGTGTAAAAGCTGGAGTATGCCTTTTTAGGCTAGTTTTACGCTGCTTTGAATTATGAGATTCCCAATTCATATTGCAGTTTATCACTTCCGCAATCTCAAATCTCAAATCGGTTGACTCCCAGAAAATCCGAGGGCAAATCTGAAAATAGGAATTTTTACATAACTTAACAAAACCGATAGATCCAAAATAGCAAAACCTTCGTATACCAGTTAGGTTCGGGTTCTCAGGGTAATGGTGGCGACAGCTATAGCAATCCTAAATCATTTGTGAATTTCTTACTCCCTCCCCTTCATAAGGGGAGGGTTGGGGTGGGGTAAAAAACTTTACGACTCCTGCAAGGATTGCTATATAACTTCGCCAACTCATGACCCATCGAGTTTTTCCCTCAGCCGTGCTACTAAGTTATATCCATACTATCTGTGCAATAAAGGTGATAACTGTGAAACTACCCAAAAACATTCGGCGCACAATACTAGCGATAGAATTAGCTCTAATTGCCGTATTAACCCCAGGGATAATTGCAGCTTCCGATCACGACGACGGCGAAGTAGACATCAAAGGTCGCACAGTCAATTTAACAGACCTGTACGTGTTTCGCGAACAAGACCAGAATTCTGGCGCTGCGGACGGAGATTTAGTATTCATCATGAATTCAAATCCGCGGTCTATAGCTCGCTATCAATATTATTTCAGCACTACGGCTCTTTACCAATTTCACATCACACAGGTAGGTGATGTGAATTCTACCCCCACGGGACGAGCAGATATAATTCTGAGATTGGCATTTAGTCCGCCTAATAATCAAGGTATACAAGCGGCGGCTGTTACCGTGGTTCGTGGCGGTGTAGAAACCACTACAAAGACAACAGTTAATAATAGCTTAATTACCACAACACCGCTGAATTCTAATGCTGTTTTAAATACAGTACCTGTGAGCGGTTCTAACTTGACGGTATTTGCAGGTTTGCGGGAAGATCCGTTCTTCTTTGATGTTGAACAATTTTTCCGAGTGCGGGCTGGGGCTTTGGGCACTGGACCGAAAGTAAGTTTTAAACAACCAAGTCAAGCGATCGACTTTGCGAAAGGTTACAACGTCAATACAATTGCTGTGCGGGTTCCGAAAGCATTTTTGCAAGCAGGAACTGGGGCGAATACCTTTGATGTGTGGTCAACGGTTTCCATCAGGGATGGAGTTGGTGGTTTCAAACAATTTGAGCGCTTGGCTAGACCTGCAATCAATGAAGGTTTAATCGTAACTCCTGGGTTTATGGAGGCATTTAATAATATTTCTCCCAGATTAGATTTGAGTCCTGCTGCGGCTCCGGTGCGCCAGGAAGCTGTTGCGACTCTGAATGCTGTGGATCTTTTGGATGGTAAGGATAACGTCGATCCAAATGCGATCGCAGGAGCTTTTTTACCAGATGTGATGCGGATTGATACGACCAAACCAAGCGGTTATGGTAGCGCGACAAATGCTCAAGGAAGTTTGATCGGGGGTCGGATGCTTTTGGATGATGTGATTGATATCACTCTGGGAGCTTTGGTGGGTTCTCCCGTGGGCGATAACGTTTCTTATGAAGGAACGCCCGGAAATCCGGCTCAGGGACATAAGCCTTTACAACCGAGTTTTCCTTATTTGGCTTTGCCGAATTAGTCCGTTGACAGTTGACAGTTGACAGTTGACAGTTGACAGTTGACAGTTGACAGTTGACAGTTGATGGTAGTCAGCTCTATGAATGTAGGGTGCGTCGCTGTCAGATATTTAGTGAAACTTGCAGATTATAGATGGCGACGCACCTTACCATAATAGAAAATGCTTTTTTTGACCGCAGATGAACGCAGATGAACGCGGATGTATGAAAACAAAAACTGGACTAGGAATTAAATCGGATGTTTTTTGGTTGTGGCTGCTGATAGCAGTTCCTGTGGTTGGTGTTTTGGTGATTAATTTGCCACCTAATTTTCGTGAGATTGCGGATCAGTTTTCCCAAAAAAGTCCGGCAAATCTCGATGCTAATTACCGATATCATTTTTCGGATGTATTGAGAAATAATCCGAATCAGAAAGATGCTATTCAACAAGAAATTACTTTTTATCAGCAGCGGCTGGCTGTGGATTCAAAAAGTGGTTTGAACCGGGCTGCATTGGCTGGGGTTTATTTGAAAATGGGTCGGGCTACTGGGGAGGGTGGTTGGTTTTTGTTGGCCCAACAGGCTGCTCAAAGATCGATCGCGGATTTGTCTTTTGATAATAAAGGTGCGCTGTTAGTTTTAGCTAGAATTGCTGAGGCTAGACACGATTTTGCCACTGCTTTGCGTTTGGCTAAACAAGTGGGTTTTGACAATGAGGATGCGATCGCCCTTTCAGTCACATCTCACTTAGCAATGGGAAAAGTCAAGGAGGCGAATGCAGCAGCAGAAGCCTTAGTCAAACGGCTTCCCAACTTGGGCTCTCTGACTTTGAGGGCTTTGGTGAGGGAATCTCAAGGTAGAGATGCGGAGGTTTTGCAGGATTACAAACAAGCTTTGGCCCTGGAGGAACCAGGAGAAGTGGCGGGTTCGGCGCGTACCCGATCGCTCTTGGGTCGATTTTACAGCCGTCGTGGGCAGTTTGTGCAGGCGAAAGCGCTGTTTTTGGAAACTTTGCGGTTGCTACCTCGATACCCGCTAGCGTTGATTTACATGGCGGATTTAGAAGTGCGACAAGGCAATTACCGGGAAGCAGAAAGTTATTACAGCAAGGTTTCTGCTTATTCGGGAGGGGCTGCGACGATCTACGATCGCCTTGTCGATCGCGGTATGGCGAGAGTAAAACAGTTACAAGGAGATGCGATCGCCTCCCAAAAACTCCTCGACAAAGCAGAGGCTACGCTACGACAGGAACAGGTTTCTGGAGTTGGCGGTTTCGGGCACCGCCGGGATTTGGCGAGTTTGCTACTAGAAAAAGGTCGATCGCAGGATGTGACAGAAGCATTAGCCTTAATGCAAGCAGAAGTAAAAATCCGGCGCGATGCTGCGACGCTGGATACCTTAGCCTGGGCGCTTTCGGGCGCTGGGGAGTGGCAAAAAGCCGAGGATGTGATGGCCCAAATAGTGCGATCGGGCATTCGAGATGCCGCTATGTTCGATCGGGCGGGTGCGATCGCCCTTAAATTAGGCAAAAATCGTGAATCTCGCGCCTATTTCCAAACAGCCAAAGAAATCGACCCTACCTTCAAAAGGCGATCGAGTCAAGCATTAAGTTTAGGAAACGATCAATTGTGAGACCAATCAGAATTATCCTCTCTCCTCTCTTCCTCTGCGCTCTCTGTGTCCTCTGCGGTTCAATCATCTAAAAAAAATATTTATGCAAAACAGATCAAAGCGATCCCAAAAACTCTTCATCCTATTTTTCCTAACACTTTCAATATTACTAACAACCTCAACCAATCCAGCTTACTCACACTGGGCAGATTTATCAGTAGCAGAAATAGTAATCAACGATTCCCAAACCGAAATAACCCTAACATTCCCAACCGGCTTAACAAAATTTGCAGACGACAACCAAGACAATCAGCTACAACCCGCTGAAATTCGCAACCACCAAGCACAACTTGAAAAATTTTTCAGCCAAAATATCACCATCAAAAATCCTAGCAAAATTCCCGGAAAACTAGCAGTAAAACCGCTAGAAATAGCAGCCAAAACAGCCACATTAATTCAGCAGCCTAATAGTCACAGCACTTTATTTTTAGACTATACATGGCCCACAACATCTCAAACATCTCAACCTAAATTACCTACTTCAAACTTAATTAACAAAAATAAATCTTTGATTAATTATCATCTATTTTTACCAGGAATAAACACAGCTAGCTGTCAAGCAACAATTGTCCAAGCAGGCACGGTTAAAAGTTTTGTATTCACACCACAAAATCGAGAATTTTTAGTAACACAAAATGAATCAACTTGGGATGAAACTTGGAGTTGGCTGTTAGCCTTAGCCGGAGCATTTGCTTGGGGAGCCATGCACGCGATGTCACCTGGACACGGAAAAACCATTGTTGGTGCTTATTTAGTAGGTGCGCGGGCTACTCCCCTACACGCTGTATTTTTAGCAGCAACTACTACAATTACTCACACAGCGGGCGTGTTTGCTGTGGGCGGAATTACTCTGTTTGCTTCTCATTTAATTAATCCAGAAAAGCTGAATCTTTGGTTGAATTTAATCTCTGGGTTTTTGGTGGCTTTAATTGGCTTCAAGCTACTTATGGAAAGAACAAAAAATAAGTTTCCACTGAGTACGATCTTCCTCAAATATTTCAATAATAAAAAATTTAATCAAAACTGGGGTGTCAGGAATAAAGTGCTGACCCTGAACTATGAAGAACCAGTTAATCTTTTAAACAGGGGAACTTGGGAGAGAGAATTTAAGCCTGTTAAATCAGAGATAAATCATCATTATCACCATCATGGAGACGGCCGCGTTCACTCACATTTGCCACCAGGAGCTGACGGTTCTCCTGTTACTTGGAAAAGCTTATTAGCCTTGGGCATTTCTGGCGGTTTGTTGCCTTGTCCTTCGGCGTTGGTGATGCTGTTGAGTGCCTCAGCTTTGGGTAGTGTGGGTTTGGGCATGACTCTGGTGGTAGCATTTAGTTTGGGGTTGGCTTTGGTTTTGACTGCGATCGGATTAATCTTAGTTTATGCGAAAGGGAAGTTTGATAAATTACCAAAACAACTGGCGGTAGTGAAAATTTTACCGGGGATTAGTGCGATGTTAGTAATGTTATTGGGGTTGGGAATTACGGGACAGGCAATGTTGCAGATATTGACTGCGAATTAATTATTTTAAGTAGAAGGAATAAGGAATAAGGAATAAGGAAGAAGGAAGAAGAACCCCCCTGCCCCCCCTAGGGGGGAAATTCAGGAATCAGGAATCAGGAAGAAGAACCCCCCTGCCCCCCCCTAGGGGGGAAATTCAGGAATCAGGAATCAGGAAGAAGAACCCCCCTGCCCCCCCCTAGGGGGGAAATTCAGGAATCAGGAATCAGGAAGAAGAACCCCCCCTAGGGGGGAAATTCAGGAATCAGGAATCAGGAAGAAGAACCCCCCCCTGCCCCCCCTAGGGGGGAAATTCAGGAATCAGGAATCAGGAAGAAGAACCCCCCCCTGCCCCCCCTAGGGGGGAAATTCAGGAAGAAGACTTATGCAGTCAGCTTTTCGGTCATGGGTATTTTACGTTTAATTAAGTGGATTTACTTAGAACCCCGATTTTTTATAAAAAATCGGGGTTCGGGGTGAGTATTCGGTTGTTTGAATTTGGCTTAGTTATCAGCCGGCACTATTATATTTATCAATGATTTTGGCTAAATCAGGTATTCCCTTTTCCACGTAATTCTTAGCTGAGGGGCGCAGTTTGCCATAGGCTCCTTTTACCATGGCTCTGGTGCTGTTTTCGACTCTGGCGTCGCTGATTTGGAGCAATTCGTCAGCTACTTGAGATTTTCTTTGGGCAAGATATTCGACGGGGTTGCCATTGGTTACTGCTTCAGTCCACATGGGATCGAGTGCGCTAGAGATGTCTGGCAGCAGTTGATCTACGACTTGGGCACAATAATCAGCTCGTATCCCCTTGACAGTAGAGTAAGCCGCTTTCAGAGCCAAACCACCCAATCCCGACGCGGAAGCAACTTGTTCGTCGATCAACTTTACACAATCATCAACAAAATTGTCTCGGTTATTTTCATTTAATAGAATATCGCTAAGCGCCATTTTAACTCTCCTAGGTTTAACAGTGACTATACTCTACAACGAAAATAGAACCTATCAAGGAAAATATCAAAAAAATACTCTTGGTCAGTCCGATCGCACTGGCAAGTAAAATTAGGATTAGATTTCACTCTCGGCACGGTTCGGTAATGCAACGAGGGGAAGTTTTAGGAATTGAGTCAAAGTTTGGTTCGAGCGAAATACGTAATTTTGAGGTGATTTTGGGGACGTACTTAGTCCGGCAAATACTTGCAGTGATAGGGTTAAGCCGAGGGCTAACAACATTTTTTCCAACATGGCACTGCCTCCAATATTAAGATGCACTCTGGCATCATTTCTCTTACACCATCAAGATACAAACATCTTTCACCTTTCCGTGCGATCGCATCGATCTATATCAGTGATATGTATCACAAGTTACACATAGTCCCGAAGGGGGAGAGGGCAGGGCTGTTTGATTCTCTGGTAGGGGCTACCCCCCGCGACTGCTCCTACCCCCTCCCCTTCTTCCCTCTTCCCTCTTGCCTATTCCCTCACAGAAGTCAAAAATTGTCCTAGAGAAAGCTGCCACCGGACACCCCTGAAAGGTAGAATTAGCCCGTAGAGGTTATTTGACAAAGCGGAGGTGCCGACAATATGCTTGCATACTTTCTAGCGTTGGCGGTCGGTCTAGGCAGCTTCAGTATTTACATGGCTGCTTTCTTTTTTCCAGAAGTTCACCGCAAAAGCGATTTTGCCTGGAGTGGGGTGGGACTTTTCTATGCGTTAATTTTATGGGCTTGTGCGGGGCGAATTACCGGTGCTCTCCTGCTTGGTCAAATGGCGGCCGTGGCTCTTTTGGGCTGGTTCGCCTGGGAAACTTTGAGTTTACGCAGACAAGTTACACCTATTGCTCAGCAAACGCCGATTCCTCAGTCGGTAAATTTGCCGGGGGGTATGGGTGGCGCGTTGACGGGGATGTTTGCTAAAAAACCAGAACCAGCAAGGAAAAAACCTAAGTTTGTGAGAGCGCCCAAGCCGAAATCTGATGTGGTGCCGGCACCTGTTGCCGATCGCCTGGTAAAAACAGAGGAACCTGCGGTGGTTTCCCCATTACCCGAAATCGTGGCAGAAAGTGCGATCGCCCCTGAATTGTTGCCACTTCCAGACTCGACACCACCAGCAACTGAGGAAATACAGGAGTCGATCGCAATTCCTGTGGCTGACACCTCGCTAGCCTCTGTAGAATCAGCACCAACTAGCGACACGACAATCGGGGCAAAAGTTTCAGAAATTGCCACCACACCAACTTTGGAGACAGCAGAGGCTCAACCAGACCTTAAACAAGAGCCAGAAGTCGATGACTTTGAGGAGATGTGGAGGGTAGCAGCTAAAGGGTCCCCGTCTGCGACCCCAACGGCAGCCCCAGCAGCCGAATCAACTGCTGTCAAAGCCCCTAAAAAATCGGCGGGTTTCAGCAGTCTGTTTGGCAATATCAAAAATAGTCTGGGCGGTTTGTTGGGCCGGGGGGCTGAGAAAACCAAGTCCATACCCAATACTCCGGTGACAACACCGAAAGTGCCTTCAGAGTCGATCGAACAACTTGCATCTGAAGTAGGGGCAATTTCTACACCGGAGTTTGACCAAATTCTCGCATCTGAATTAGCCGAAGCAGCCCTAGAAGTGGCGGCAGAAACTAGCAGCACCGTCCCTGATGAAATTCCAGGAGTACCATTTCCTCTGGATGTGGAAGCAATGGCAGAATTGATTTCAGAAGAAACAGTGATTTCTCCGATTCAAATTACTGAAATTACAGTGGTGGATGTGGTTTCGCCAACACCTGCGGAAGTGGAACTGTTATCAGAGGCGATCGACAATTCCATAAAACAGCAGGTAGAGTCGATCGCCTCAGCAAATACACCGGAATTGATTCATCCCAATCCCCCAACTCCCAATCTGCTGAAAACTGACAAACCTGCCGATGAATCCAAGTCGGAAAATCTTTCCGACTCTGACCAAAAGACTCTCTAAAACACAAACCAAAAGGTAGAAATTAGAACTTTTTAGATTCTGCTTTCTGCCTTCATAACCAGGTAAAAAAACAGATTTTTTAGAAAAAACTTTTTTCTTTTTGTATTCAGCATTCACAAAATCTTCGATAATTTTTGGATTAAATTTAGGTGAAATCAATATTATGAAAGCAGTTATGGTAGTGGGAACAACTTCTCACGCAGGGAAATCTTTACTGGTTGCAGCTTTGTGTCGCATTTTTGCTCGCCGCCAGTGGCGAGTCACTCCCTTTAAAGGTCAGAATATGGCACTGAATTCCTATGTCACTGCGGCTGGGGGAGAAATTGGCTACGCTCAAGCAGTTCAGGCTTGGGCCGCCGGTGTAGCACCTTTGGTAGAAATGAATCCCATTTTGCTCAAACCCCAAGGAGATATGACTTCTCAATTAATTATGAAGGGTCGGGCGATCGCCAATATTCGAGCTACTCAATATTACGAAGAATATTTCGATCGAGGTTGGCAAGTTATTCGGGAATCTTTAGAATTGTTGAGTCACCAATTTGACATGGTGGTTTGCGAGGGAGCCGGCAGCCCTGCGGAGATTAATCTCAAGCACCGCGATTTAACAAATATGCGCGTAGCTAAACATTTGAATGCTCGGACTTTGCTAGTAGTTGATATAGACCGCGGCGGAGCTTTTGCTCACATTATCGGTACTTTGGAATTGCTCGATCCAGACGAACGAGCTTTAATTAAAGGCTTCATTATTAATAAATTCCGAGGACAAAAATCTATCTTAGATCCAGGGCTAACTTGGCTAGAAGAACGTACAGGCATTCCCGTAGTTGGTGTAATTCCTTGGATAGACGAAGTATTTCCTGCCGAAGACTCTCTCGATTTACTCGATCGACGTTCTTCCAATTCTCACACAGACTTGAATATTTCTGTCATCCGCTTGCCCCGTATTTCTAATTTTACCGACTTTGACCCCCTGGAGTCGGAAACTACTGTCACAGTCAAATATGTCAGCCCCAAAGACCAGTTAGGCCATCCAGATGCAGTAATTTTACCAGGTTCTAAAACTACAATTTCTGATTTGCAGGTACTCCGAAAAACGGGTATGGCAGAAGCCATAAAAAAATATTTAGTGGCTGGCGGTACTGTCATGGGAGTTTGCGGGGGGTTTCAGATGCTGGGAGAAAGTATAGTCGATCGAGAAGGCCTTGAGGGACAACAGGGAGAATTTAAAGGCTTGGGATTGTTACCTTTAAAAACAGCGATCGCACCTGATAAAATAGCCCGTCAGCGCACCGTAACATCTAATTATCCTCAACCGGGTTTACCAGTTTCAGGTTACGAAATCCACCAAGGAATAACCCAAATGTTGGAGTCAGATTTGACTAAATCCCTGTTTGACGATCCTAGTTTAGGAATGGTCAATAATTCCCAATCTATTTGGGGTACTTACTTGCACGGTATTTTTGATAACGGAGCTTGGCGGCGGGCTTGGTTAAATCACTTGCGGCACCAGCGAGGATTGCAAGCCCTACCTACAGGAATTCCTAATTACCGGGAACATCGGGAAGCTCTGTTGGACCGTCTTGCAGATACGGTTGAAAAGCATTTAGATATCAAACATATTTTAGGGTAGTTATTAGTTCTTGGTTATTGGTTCTTGGTTATTTGTTATTGGTTCTTGGCGGTGCCGGGTCCTTCGGCTACGCTCAGGAACCGCGAAGTCGAAGGGTTATTTGTTACTCGCTTGGGGTTGCTGATAACTGATAATATCAAATCCGGTAACATCGGAATTATTCATCTCTCTTATCTCCCTCTGTGTTCTCTGCGTTCTAGGTCCGGTTAAATCATTCCGATGCAGCCGGAAACGATATAACTGATAACTGATAACTGATAAACCATAAACCATAAACCATAAACCATAAACCATAACATTAGTCAACAGTCATAAAAATATGAGGTGAAGTTTGAATGACAAAAATTTGTTTTTTACCAGAAAATGTAACGGTTGAAGCTGAACCGGGAGAACTGTTGCTGGATGTCGCTAAACGTGCGGGAATTTCTATTCCCACCGGCTGTCTCATGGGTTCTTGTCACGCTTGCGAAGTGGAACTGGAAGACGGAGAGGTAATTTGTGCTTGTATTTCCGGCATACCTTCAGGAAAAGACCAAGTAACAATTAATCTTTATGTTGACCCGGTTTGGTAATTAATAAAAGAACGAAGAAGGAAGAAACTATGCCCAATTCCCAATTCCCAATTCCCTCCCCCCTTGGGGGCTGGGCATCGGGCATGGAAACTGCCAACTAACTAATGACTAATACCTAATGACTAATGACGAAACAGCCGATCGTGCTCTGGATGATAAAGACGCGATCGCCCTTCCACATTTTGACCCAAGGCCGGACTAATCACATACATAGTCGTTCTAATCAAGTTATTTTCGCGAGTAACAACAGCCATTTTGTCAAGGGGAACTAACAAAATCTTTTCATCAGGCCAGCCCAACCGATAGCAAATCGCTACAGGTAAATCAGATGGGTAATGTTCCATCAATTTAGTTTGAGCAGCTTCGACGTGGCGGGCGCTCAAATACAGACACAAACTGGCTTGATGAGCCGCTAAACTGGCCAATTCTTCCCGTTGGGGCACTTCAGTTCTGCCACTAATTCTGGTCAGAATAATTGTCTGGACAATTCCGGGCACCGTCAACTCAATTTTTAGTTTAGCAGCGGCCAGTTGAAAAGCGCTAATTCCCGGTATGACCTCAAAAGGAATGCCCGCAGAGGCTAAAGCTTGCATTTGTTCGCCCACAGCCCCGTAGAGACATGGATCTCCTGAATGGAGGCGGACGACACTTTTGCCGTCCCGCACTCGCTCCACCATCAAAGGTACAATTTCTTCGAGAGTCTTATCGGCAGTTTGGATAATTTCAGCATCGGCGCGCACCCCCTGCAAAATTTGCTCTGGTACTAGGGAATCAGCAAACAAGATGGCATCGGCGACAGCCAGTAATTTTTGAGCTTTAACAGTCAATAAATCCGGGTCTCCTGGGCCTGCACCGACAATATATACTCCTGGCATCAAGGATTCACTCTGCATTGGGGATTGTGTCTTTCCTTTGATTTTGGTCTGTCAAACTCAACTTTAAACAAAAAGTGCTCAATTTACCCGATCTTCCTGATGCACCTGTTTCGGCTAGAACAAAGGGATGGTAGATGCACCCTGGTTTGAACCCTAGAGATTAATCTCTGGGGTTTTTTATTGATCTTCCGGAGACTGCTGAGGGAGTTCTGCCCGATCGCATTTAGGGGAAACAACATCAGGCAAAGCGCGATCGAAATAATAAAGCCAAGCCAACCCGCCCAAACCTAAAACAATCCCAGTCAAGCTTACCATCTGTGCTGTCCGCAGCGGCCCAAACATCAAACTGTCAGTTCGCAACCCTTCAATCCAGACTCTACCAGAACTGTAAGCGGTCAAATAAACCAAAAATAAACTACCGATTTTCAAGCGAATCTTACCCTGCAAATCACGGAAAAACAAAGTCAGTAGCAACCCAAATACTGTCAAATTCCACAGAGATTCGTAGAGAAATGTGGGATGAAAATATTCAAAATTCGCGTATTCCTGTGGTCGATGTTCTAGAGGAATATACAGTTTCCAAGGTAAATCTGTAGGACGGCCAAAGGCTTCAGAGTTAAAGAAATTTCCCCAGCGTCCAATCCCTTGACCAAGAATTGCCGAAGGGGCAACTAAATCGGCCAATTTCCAAAAAGAAACTTGCTGAATTTTGGCAAAAATTAAAGCGGCTATCGTGCCGCCCAAAATCGCCCCATGAATAGCAATTCCCCCTTTCCAAATCGCAATAATATCCTCCGGGCGCTGGGCATACTGGTGCCACTCGAAAGCAACGTAATAAATTCGGGCACAAGGAATAGCGCCCACAACTAGCCAAATTGCCAAATCGCCAAGCAAGTCAGGGTTGACGCGACGCTTGGCGGCTAAATATTGGGAAAGACTGACCCCAATCAAGACGGCAGAAGCAATCAACAAGCCGTACCACCGGACAGCTAGGGGGCCGAATTCAAAGACGATCGGGCCTGGGGATGTAAATTGAAACCCTAGGGGCAGCAGGAGAATTTTTAGCACCATGAAAGTTGCATTAATTTTGTTGGAAAGCAGTCAGATTGCATACCCTTGAACAAACTACAAAGTTTATTTTAGGTGGCTGTGGTCATTTAGACGCAATTTTTGGCAAACTTACCACAAAATCAACTTAATTTTTGACTTGGCAGATTTGTGTCTAGAGTTGTGTTTGTAACTGCCCATAATCATCTTGCTTAACAGAGGGTTGACAAAACTCAACATCTGTGTAATTGAAAAATGGAGGTTTCGCCCAGGAATCAGGTTAAAAGTGCTAATTAGATTTGAAAGAAAACAGCATTTCCAATTGAGTAATGGACGGTTCTGGGGCGCTGGTGACAACGCTAACTCCTCGCAGAGAATTCAGCACTTCGGCGGTGGGTGGTGAAACTAAAGTTGGTGCTGCTTTGAGCAAATATTGGTTAGCCCAGGACATGGTTTTGTCCATGTCCAAATAAAAGTAACCCCGATCGCCAGGGGACACAGAAGTCGAGATCGCCTGAAAACTCGGACTCGTGCTTAAAGGCTGTGGCGGTGGTGAGGCGATCGCCTCAACTAAAGGTCCGCCGAAAGCGACAAACATGGTATTTTGATTCAGCCAGCCGTGCCCGAATAAAGTTCCTTGCTGGGGTATTTTCCATTCCGTCACCTCCTTACCCTGAAGTTGTCTGGGGGCGACACTGACAGTGGGATTGCTTTTGGCGATCGCATCTAATTTGGTAAGCATGGTTTCGGCTGCGGGGCGATCGCTCGTTTCAAAAATCATCACAGCCCCCATCCCCAACTGAGACAAAATGCCTTGATTGGAACCGATCGCCCCGATCGCAAATTCCCCATTCATCCACCCAAAAACATCTCGATCCGCATCCAAATTCAACCGCTTAAAACTATCCCTCACTTGCTGAATTCCCCGGTCAACTTCGGGGATATCTTTGGCATCTGCGGTAGCTTGAGACCAGATTTTAGCGATGTCCTGGCCGCCAACTACAGCGATAGTTTCACCAGGAAATCTCGGTAACAATTTCGAGGCAACTTGGGGCTTTTGCCCAGGAAAATTGGGGTCTAACTGAGCAATAGTTTTTACCCTCAATCCCGCACTGTCCACCCCAATTCCTGCAACCATTGACTTGACTTGCTGGAACTGGGAAAACAGTGTGGAAGGTAACTTAACATCAGGAGGCAAATTAGCTTGAAATTGCTGCATTGCAGCCTGGTAGTCAGCAATATAAACAGTGGCGATCGGATTTTCTACCCCTGCACTGTCAGACAAAAACTTAGTTGCACTCTGCTTAGTGGCGAGGGAAGGCTGTCCTTTAAAAGTATCGATCGCCAATTGCACAGGCTTTTTCAACGGAGCTATAACTAATTTATCGTCAAGCAAAGCCACGCTGTAGCCCTTTCCTGTTGGTTCTGTAATCTCAGAAATTTTTACCCCTTGATATTCGCTTTCCTGAGTTTTTGCACCTTGCTGAGATTTTAATTTATTGGCAAAATTCCAAGCACTAATTTTATTTTTGACACTGACAACTAGCAGCAGTTTGGGAGGCTCAGTCTTCGCCTCCCCATCAGGGGGGAGTAAAGCCACCATCACGCCACCCAGCCAAGGCTTTAAGTCCTTGTCATAGTCAATATCAGTGCCTGCTAAGCTTTGTTCTTGAAAAGTCTTCAAACCCTGGCCGATTAATTTTTGAGCCCCTGGGGTGCCAAATCGCTCCAACTGTGACAGCGCTTGGGGATTGGGGGAGATGAACGCGGCCATGATTGCTTTTTCCGGTACGACTTTGGCACTTTCGAGAGGGTTGGATACTTGTTCAGTCAAACCCTTGAAGTAAAAGTAGACCGCGGCGCTACCTGCTGCGATGATGGTGGCAGCAATTAGAAGCTTTGGTTGTTTTCCAGGCATTGTTTGCGATCCTTGCATTCATTATCAGTTTAGCGAAAAAACAAGCTTTGGCTTGTGGTGAGGCGATCGACCTGGTTCTCTAGTTTTGTATAATCTAAGACTGTTTGGACGATGGTCTAAAATACTAAAAATGTGAATTGCGGGTAAAAGATGAAAGTAGCGATCGCGGGAGCAACGGGATTTGTAGGTAGCCCTTTGGTAGAAAGGCTACATTCGGAAGGACATAGCATACTGGTTTTAGCCCGCGACTCGGAGCGAGCTCGGCGAATTTTTCCCGCTTCAGCTTATCCGAATTTGGAAATTGTCGGTTACTCTCCGGCCGAGTCTGGTGATTGGCAGCATTTGATCGGGGGCTGCGATGGTGTGGTAAATTTAGCGGGAGTTCCGATTGCTGAGGAACGGTGGACGGCGGCGCGCCAACAAGCAATTCTTGATAGTCGCAAATTAACAACGGCAAAATTGGTCGAGGCGATCGCCAATGCTAATCCTAAACCATCTGTGTTGGTGAGTGCATCGGCGATCGGCTATTACGGCACTAGCGAAACCGCTGAGTTTGAGGAAAATAGCCCTGGGGGAGATGATTTTTTAGCTGCGGTTTGCAAAGAGTGGGAAAGTGCAGCCGAAAAAGTGAAAAATACCGGAACCCGCTTAGTAATTTTGCGCCTGGGAATCGTCTTGGGAATGGGAGGTGCTCTGGCAAAAATGCTACCTGCTTTTAGATTATTTGCTGGCGGGCCCATTGGCACTGGGAAACAGTGGTTTTCTTGGATTCACCGGGATGATGTGGTGAATTTAATTTTGTATGCTTTGCAAAATCCCCAAGTTGAAGGTGTGTTGAATGCAACAGCACCCCATCCAGTGCGGATGAATGAATTGTGCGAAACTTTAGGAGAAGTTTTGCAGCGACCTTCTTGGTTGCCGGTGCCAAGTTTTGCTTTAGAATTGCTGTTGGGAGATGGGGCAAAAGTTGTTTTGGAAGGTCAACAAGTGTTGCCGAAACGCACTTTACTTAGTGGTTTTCAGTATGAATATCCCCAGTTGCGATCGGCCATAGAAGAGATTGTCAAGCATTTTTAAGGCTGGTAGGTAGCCCCAACCGGGTTTGGCAAAATCAACCCGGTTTCTCTACTTTCCACTACCTGCAATTCTGCTTCCCTCAAACTTTTTCAAGATTCCCGCATCACATAGCCCACACCACGTACCGTCTGAATCAACCGCTTTTCACCCTCATCTTCAATCTTGAGCCGCAAATAGCGAATATAAACCTCAATTACGTTGGATTCACCCAGAAAATCGTAACCCCAAACATTTTCCAGAATTTGTTCGCGAGTCAACACCTCGCGGGGATGTTCCATCAAATACTTTAACAGTTCATATTCCTTCATAGTCAGGTCGATCGCGCGATCGTTGCGTAGGGCGCGCCGACTAGCCAAATCCAAGACTAAATCGCCAAACCTCAATTGGTTGTTGCTGGTAGTATCCGGCTGCAAATACAACCGCACCAACTGCAAAAACTCCTCAGTGCGGTAAGGTTTAAGAAAATAATCATCAGCGCCAGCTTCCAGACAAGCCACCCGATCGTCCACTGTATCACGCCCGATCAACAGCAACACCGGCACTCGACTCCCCCCACTCCTGATGTGAGAACATAGGGATAGTCCCGACTCAGGGCCTAACATCCTGTCAATCACAATCAAAGCTGGGTGCAATTCCTGGGCTAAAAGTTTCCCCGTGGCGATGTTAGAAGCCACTATCGGTTCGTAGCCAGAGGATTTCAAGTCCAGACTCAAGTGTCCGGCGAGAACTTCGTCGGTTTCCACCAGCAGGACACAGGGATTGCGATCGAGAGTGAGTGCAGCCATTGAATTGACCGATGTAGATCATACCTGTTGTAACACGTTATTTGTTATTTGTTATTAGTTATTAGTTATTAGTTAATTTGTTATTAGTTATTTGTTAGTTGTTCGTCCCCATGCCCGATCGCCCCCTGAACTATCCCCCATCCCCCATCCCCTATGAGCATCATCGTATTTGGAAGTATCAATCTCGACCTGGTGGCTAAAACCCCTCGGTTGCCAGTACCAGGGGAAACTATTATTGGTAGCAATTTCTTGACAGCAGGCGGTGGCAAAGGAGCCAATCAAGCGGTGGCAGCCGCCCGTCTTGGCGTTTCTACTCACATGATTGGGCGCGTCGGCAATGATAATTTTGGGGAAGAATTGTTGACAAATTTACAATCTTTTGGTTTAAATACAGACAATATATCGATCGACCAAAACTCTCATTCAGGTGTAGCAATTATCGCCGTAGACGATGGCGGGCAAAATAATATTATTGTGATTCCGGGCGCGAATAATCATCTTGGTGATGCCGATATCGAACGTCTCCAAAAACTGTTGCCCGGTGCTACAAGCTTGTTGTTGCAGTTAGAAATTCCCCTGGAAGTTGTCCACAGGGCTGCTTTGATTGCCTGTGAAGCGGGGGTGCGAGTGATTCTAGATCCGGCTCCGGCTCGTTCCGATTTGCCACTAGAGCTTTATCCGCTAATTGATACGATCGCGCCCAATGAAGTGGAGGCTAGTCAATTAGTCGGCTTTGCGGTGCATGATACAGAAACTGCGATTAAAGCGGCCAAAAAATTGCAGGAGCGGGGTGTGAAGAATGCGATCGTCAAATTGGGCGATCGCGGTGTGGTTGCTGTGACTGCCGATCGGACTTTGTTTGTCCCGGCTTTTGCGGTGGAGGCGATCGATACTGTGGGTGCTGGTGATGCTTTTAACGGCGGTTTGGCGGCCGCCTTAGATGCTGGTTTGTCCTTGGAGGAGGCGGTGGTTTGGGGGGCTGCTGCGGGCGCTTTGTGCGTGACTAAAATGGGTGCTCAAGTGGCTATGTGCGATCGGGCAACTTTTGATGCTTTTCTTGATGTTTCCCTATAATATCGTTGACCGTTGCATCGGAATGATTTAACCACAGAGAACACAGAGGACACAGAGAAAGAGAAGAGAGAAATAATAATTCCGATGTCAACGGATTTGATATAACGAATAATCCCCCATAACTATCACTGTGTAGACGCGGTTAAAACCGCCTGGTTTCTAATCATCCTGATTTGTTTCTAGGGACACAAAATATTGACTATAAACCACACTATCCGGTGCCCAAACAGGCCGCCAATAAACATTTTGAATCACTGCTTTCTCCCCATCACCATCACCGGGCCACTGAAAACTAACGATCGCAATATTGCTATATCCCACAATCTCATCACCCTCTTGCAGCCAGCGATTGCGCCACAACAGCGACACAATCTGCCACAATCTCTGCACCAACGACAACTTAGCAGATTTACTTGACAAACCCTCACCTGTATGCTGCAAAAACACGCGAGCTTTTTGTCGTTTCATCCAATCAATCCGATAACCCCAATCAGGCAAAGATTGTTTATTTTTAACAGCCGCCGCCACAGACTTCTTTCTATTAACCCTCGAAACTTTCACCAATTCCAGCGGCTCATTCCATCCCAAACACTCGTGACTCGGCTCAGGAAACAATGACTTAATCTTAGTATGAATCAAATGAGTTTTCCACTCCTCATTAATCAAAGCACTAGCAGTCAACTGTGCCAACACAGAATACTGACAACTCGACTTATACCCCGCTAAATTCAAACCCAAAACTCCCTCATTCCCCTCCCCTGTGGAACAGGCATCTTGCCTGTTAATTTCCGGCCTAGAATCCCCAAAATGACAATCCGACCAATAACTCAATCGCACAGCAGCAGCATAATGAATATCCCCCGTCAACACAATCACCCTCCCGCGCCGCTTAAAAAACTCCGCCAACAACTTCACAAAAGCCAACTCATGAAAATTCCAAGCATCCCCCGCATCACTATTAAAAACCTTCCCGTGCTCCACATCCCACTTTTGCACTGCATCAATAATCCACAAACCCACCAAATTTGTAGGTAAAACAACCAAAGTTGCCTCAATCTCCAACTTCCCAGTTGCATTCAACAATTCCGTTTCTTTCAAAGGCTGCTGAATTTGCTCCTCAAAACCTTTATGAGTCAAAAGCATTGGCGGATCGATCGCACTTTCCGTCGGATAGCCCCGCCAAGTCCGCGTATCCAGCACAATCACCTCATGCTTAAAACTTCTAATCGTAAAATGCCAATCCAACACCTCATCATCCCGATCCAAAATTAAAACATCTCGATCTAATTTAAACTTGGGCAAATTAGTCTCAATATCAACAGCCGGAATCCCCAAATACTTACCCACTTTTTCCCAAGCTAAATCATCACTCCCAGCAGAATCCGACCATTTTGCAGCAGTTGTTAATAATTTCTCTCCCACATTTCCTGCATCGAACTGTTGTGGCGTATTTCCCCAACCCTGAAACACAGCATAAGCCAGCAAAGCATTCTGCACTACCCGTCGCCCCAAGGGTTTACCCAGCACCCGGTGACACCATTCTCGATTCAAATACCAGTCATCGCTCACATCATGGTCGTCACAAATGGTATAAGTAGGAATATTGGCGATCGCCCTCCTGACTCTCCACAGATTGCGAGCAAAACTTTCCAGTTCAAAAGCTTCTCGATCCCACACTTTTGCCTGCTTGGCATTATCACAAATATCCTTACCTTTGGGAAAACCCTTGCACCAAAGCACAGGGGACCAAACTAACAAATACATCGCACAATATTCGCCCAAACCAAACAAATGATTTTTCGCATTGTCTGGTTTATTCACCAACATTGCTGTAAAGCCACCAAAATCTCTAGCAATATCGGTGCGAGTTCCCGGTTTCAAATCAACTGGTTGTTTGTATTTATACTCAACTTCTCGCTGTTGCTGAAATTGGGACTCCGTAGAAACTGTTACTCGATCGCGAATCTTATTTCTTTTTTCCCGATTTTTAGGTATACTGGTACACAAATTATCTTGAATTTGAACATTCGTCAGGGGCAAATTCTCTTTCCAGCCCAATAGTGCATCACCAGCATCGGTTAAAGCCCACAACATCGGATCGGCAACATCGTCCCCGTAAATTTGGTCACCCGTTAAAAACAGTTGGTGAGGTCTGGAATTTGCCATTCCTGCGAACTGTTCGATCGAACTATCCAAGATTGGCAGTGCATCTCGTCCGCCTCCGTGGGGCTTGCGACAAGAACCGTGAACAATCCGCAAATAGTTTAAATCCTGCGGTGGTAGGGCAAAAGTGGGCAACTGGTGATCGAAATAACCGAT
Source organism: Microcoleus sp. CAWBG640 (assembly GCF_020883015.1). NCBI lineage: Bacteria > Bacillati > Cyanobacteriota > Cyanophyceae > Oscillatoriales > Microcoleaceae > Microcoleus > Microcoleus sp. CAWBG640. The sequence continues at coordinate 15,265 of NZ_JAHRFC010000047.1, read as the reverse complement.
CGTCCCAGGTCCCAAACACGACAAATCCTCGGCGATAGGCCACAGGCAAGAAAGGAGATTTTCTGTCTCATTTTCCACTCCTGGAACTGCCGACGACTCGCAACCAGCAAACTCGATATTATAAGCATATATTTGCCCAGATGTCAAGCAATTGCTGTCGATCGGCTTGGCAGTCACGGCCACTACGTGCAGGTATTGGCCCAGTGGCACGGTAGAAGCAGTACCTTGGAGCAAAGGTCGATCGATCTTTTCGCCAGTTCCGCTCTCCGTCGAGTAAACCTGGAGTTCGACTTGGCGAGGTGCTTTCAGAGCTAGCCAAACAGTCACAGCCTGGCTTTCTGTCCGACGTAAAATTGGACCAGCTAAAATCAGGGGCAAATGATGAATCCGGTGACTTAAGGGCATCCACGACATAACAATTAAAAATTAAAAATTAAACAAGGGGTTTGGCCAAAAATGAGATTTAAGGCGATCGAACATCTTTCATCTACTACTTCACGAAGGATTCAGAAACTGGGTTTCTGAACAACAAACCTGGTGTGATTTAAGCCCAACGCTTAACTCAAAAACCCTTTTTTTCTTAGCTTTTGCATAAGTTCTGTACTTAATACTGGCGTCTGACCAGAAAATTCTTCAAAATTGTAACAATTCATTAAGAAAAATTAATAAAAAACTATGCTCCAGGAACACAAATTGCAGCATTTCCGAAATTGTGACCCACAGCCATTACCCATTAAATCCTGTTCATCAACCACCACACAAAAAACTCGCCCCCTCTATTCGTCACCTTTAGATAGCGCGATCGATCGCCATCCTCTCATAGTTACTCCAGAAACTCCCATCGCCAAGGTATTGGCTCTGATGAACCCGATGCGGATATCCTGTCACATTTCGGGCGATCGACCACACCCAGTTTCCAACTCTACCAAACGCAGTTGCGTGTTAGTAGTCAAAGAATCGCGACTCATCGGTATTTTCACTGAGCGGGATATCATCAAGTTAACCACGGCATCCGCTTGTTCGATCGGTCTGACGATCGCTGACGTGATGACTTCATCGCCCATTACTCTCAAACAATCCGATTCTCCAGATATTTTCACCGCCATCTTCCTGTTGCGACAACACGAAATCCGGCATTTACCCTTAGTGGACGCCGACGATCGACTTTTGGGAATCATCACCCGCGAAGCAATTTACGAAGCTCTGCAACCAGTTAACCTACAAAGCAATTTACGCTGTGTAGCAGATGTGATGACCAAAGAAGTCATTTATGCGCCAAAAACTGCCTCAGCCCTCGATTTAGCGCAGCTCATGGTCAAGCATCAAGTCAATTACATCGCGATCGTTGACACCCCAATTGACCATCCACAACCCGCGATCGCACCAACCGAAAATAGTCCATTTCTCACCACCAATTCCGCACCATTAATTCCTGTAGGTATAGTCACTGAGCGCGATATCGTGCAGTTTCACGCCCTCGAATTAAATTTCTCCCAAATCTCCGTGGCTGATGCCATGAGTTTCCCCCTATTTTGTGTATCTCCCACTGATTCCCTGTGGAAAGCTCACCAGGAAATGCAGCGGCATTGTGTCCGCCGCTTGGTCGTAATTGGCACTCAGGGAGAGCTTTTGGGTGTAGTGTCTCAGTCAAGTTTGCCGCCCGTTTTTAATCCATCTGAAATGTACGGCACCATCGAAATTTTGCAACAAGCAGTGGATGATAGAGCCTCCCAACTTCAACTGGCAAATCAGCAATTGCAGCAAGAAATTTTAGAGCGACAACGGGCAGAAGAAGCTCTACGCCAAGCTCATGACGACTTGAAAAAACAAGTTGAAGAACGCACTGCTCAACTTTTAGAATCTAATGAATTGTTGAGACGAGACATTATTAAACGTCAGCGAGTTGAAGAAGTGCTGCGACGCAAGCAAAATTCCTTGAAGATACAAGCCCAGGAATTAGAGCAAACTGTGCGGAAGTTACAGCAAACTCAAAGTCAACTTGTCCAAACAGAAAAAATGTCTTCTTTGGGACAAATGATTGCCGGTATTGCCCATGAAATTAATAATCCAGTTAATTTTATTTATGGCAATCTTTCCCACACCAGTCATTACGTCAAAGAATTAATTCAACTCTTGGAACTTTACCAGCATCACTACCCGGAACCAGTGTCTGAAATTAGGGAAGCAGCAGCAGATATTGAAATCGATTTTTTAGTGGAAGACTTATCTAAAATTCTGTCTTCCATGCAGGTAGGAACCGATCGCATCCGCCAAATAGTTTTGTCAATGCGTAATTTTTCGCGATCGGATCAAGCTAACATCAAGCTAGTGGACATTCACGAAGGCATTGACAGCACTTTGCTGATTTTGCAGCACCGACTCAAAGCTCAAGGCGGACATCCAGCTATTCAAATCATTAAAGAATACGGCGATTTGCCCCAGGTTGAGTGCTGTGCAGGTCAGATAAATCAAGTGTTAATGAATATTATCAGTAATGCTATAGATGCTGTGGATGAAGAAATCAAGAAGGGTAAATGGTTCATGGGAAATAGCACAAATCCACCCCAGCCAACTGTTAGTTCTCCCTTGAGTCCTCCCGCTATTACTATTCGCACGGAAGTGATTGACAAGGGTTTTGTGGCGATCCGAATTTCCGACAATGGTGGCGGCATACCCGATCGTATTCGCTCTAAATTATTTGACCCATTTTTTACAACAAAACCTGTGGGTAAGGGTACGGGGTTGGGACTGTCTATTTCTTACCACTTAATTGTGGAACAACACGGGGGGCGGCTGGAATGCGTTTCTGAAACTGGAGTAGGTACTGAGTTTGCGATCGAAATTCCGATCGTCAGTTGTCATTAGTTATTGGTTATTTGTTACTCCCTTGGGGCTGCTAATAACCCATAACATTAGTCAACATAGTTCTGGACGCATGGGGACTGAGAAACCGGGTTTTTTAGCAAAAATACACAGGTTGCATCCCGCACAGTCGGTAAAAAACCCTGTTTCTTTAGTCGGATTGCATCCAGGAATGTCAACCGTCATCAGCCAAGTATTCCTAAAAATTTACAATATTTTACAAAATCCCAGAAAGCGCATCAAAATCACCTGCAATCCCTTTCTGCTAACTTGAATTTGACCTCGCCAGAGCCCATTAGTCGAACTCACTCCGAGTTCGCCCCATCCATCAGTCGCTTTTTACCCGCAGTAATTCCCCGCACAAGTCCCCAACTGTCTGTATCCCAGACTCAAAGCTCAAAGTCCAGATTGTTTCATAAGTAAAGTTTTGTTTTATTTTTGTACCTATTTATTTAAAAGTAATACTATAAAATAGCTTTTAAATCTAAAAAAAACCTAAAAATAGACTGTGAGATTGAAAAACCAGCTATGATTCCCAAAGATGCAAAATGAACTAATTTACTAGCGTTTTCATTTTTGTGCCCCCTTTCTTTTCCCAGCAAGTTAGCTAATAATGCTTTCAAAGAGATAACAAAGCCGACTCCGAAAGAGACAAAAAAAGCATTGCAGTGGGGCATTGCATTAAGGGCACAGGAGTTGGGTATGGCCGCACCGGGCGATCGCAACATGAATGCGTGAAACCCCAAACCCCGATCGTTTTCAGAGAAACCTATAGGAGAACAAAGAGTGAAACTAGCAGTTTACGGAAAAGGTGGAATTGGCAAATCGACAACAAGCTGCAACATCTCCGTTGCCTTAGCCAAACGCGGCAAAAAAGTTTTGCAAATCGGTTGCGATCCAAAGCACGACAGCACATTTACCCTGACTGGCTTCTTGATCCCAACAATTATTGACACCCTTCAGGAAAAGGACTACCACTACGAAGACGTTTGGCCTGAAGATGTCATCTACAAAGGCTACGGCGGCGTTGACTGCGTAGAAGCAGGCGGCCCCCCCGCAGGAGCTGGTTGTGGCGGCTACGTCGTGGGCGAAACCGTCAAACTGCTCAAAGAACTCAATGCCTTTGACGAATACGACATCATCCTGTTTGACGTACTAGGCGACGTCGTGTGTGGTGGTTTTGCCGCCCCATTGAACTACGCTGACTACTGCATGATTGTTACCGACAACGGATTCGATGCCCTATTTGCCGCCAACCGCATCGCCGCCTCAGTCCGCGAAAAAGCCCGCACTCACCCCCTGCGACTCGCTGGTTTAATTGGCAACCGCACCTCCAAGCGTGACTTGATTGACAAATACATAGACACAGTACCCATGCCGGTGCTGGAAGTGTTGCCCCTAATTGAAGACATCCGCGTTTCTCGCGTCAAAGGCAAAACATTGTTTGAAATGGCCGAGCACGATCCATCCCTCAACTACGTCTGCGACTACTACCTCAATATCGCCGACCAAATCTTGGCAAGACCTGAAGGAGTAGTTCCCAATGACACGCCAGATCGCGAATTATTCTCCTTGCTGTCAGATTTTTATCTAAATCCAGTTCAACCTGTGGTCAAGAAAGAGGAAGATGAGCTAAACCTGATGATGGTTTAATAGGTCTAGCGATCAGGATGAGGATAAAGAGGTTATGGCTTTTTTTGATACTTTTTCAGTTGCTCTCAAACAGAAGTGGTTGGACTACTACCAGGCAAATCGAGCTTGGCTGCTCCTGCACATGACGGCTGACAACACGGTCGCCACACCCGACGGCGGGAAAAGGCCTGTTTCTTACCTCATCCTGGGAATTGCGGCTGCTCTGGAGCCGGAACTCCAGCAATTAATGCTGCCCTTCTCAAAACTCAAGCCGGATGCAGACAGCCTCATCGAAGTGCTGGGGCTAAATTTTGACCCAGACTTAGCTCTGGGTATGTCCTCAGATGCTGTTCAACTTATTGCTCAACCTACGGCTCAACCTACTGCTGGTCAATCTCTAACTGTCACAGCACCGACCGCCGTTCCGACCCCTGTCGCTGCAACTCTCACCGCTGCTCCGGCAGCCACCCCTGAGCCAGCAGCCCCCGCAGCCACCAAATCTAATCCATTAGGCGCTGCGGTCTTAGCGGGAGCAGGATTGGTCGCTGGAGTAGCCGGTGCTGCCGCGGTAGCGTCAGCACTTAGTTCCTCTGATGAGGAATCCTTGGATGGGTTTGAGGATGAGGAAGAAGAGGCTGTCTCCGACTTCGATATGGATGATGATGATGAAGCAGAGGCTGTCTCTGACTTCGATATGGATGATGATGATGAAGCAGAGGCAATCTCTGACTTCGACATGGATGATGATGACGAAGAAGAGGCTGTCTCCGATTTCGACATGGATGATGACGAAGAAGAGGCTGTCTCCGACTTCGACATGGATGATGATGACGAAGAAGAGGCTGTCTCTGACTTCGACATGGATGATGATGACGAAGAAGAGGCTGTCTCTGACTTCGACATGGATGATGACGAAGAAGAGGCTGTCTCCGACTTCGCCATGGATGATGACGAGGATGAAGAAGCCTCAGCTTTGGGCCTGGACTTAGGTGATGATGACGAAGATGAAGAAGCCTCGGCTTTGGGCGCTTTTGACCTAGGTGATGACGACGAAGATGAAGCCTCAGAATTTGGGACTTTGACTTCAGGGGATATCGAAACAGAGATATCCGATCCCTTTGGAGAAGAAGATGAAGATTTTGTGGCGGAAGTGATACCCGACCCTTTTGGAGACGCGACCTCCAATGACCTGGAACTCGATCTAGGTGACTTGGATGAAGATGGAATTGACGAATTCTCTGTATCTGATGACGACGATCTCGACGATCTGGGACTTGATGATTTGGGGGAAGCGACCACCGGAGACCCTGATGAAGATGATTTAGATGCTTTAGGTCTGAGTGATTTGGATTCCGACGACGAGGATGAAGAAATTTCGGGCTTTTTGTCGGATTTTAAGTAAGGTTTTGGCGATCGCCCAAATCTCTCCTAATCTCTCCTCTCCTTCAGGAATCTTGCGGTTGTGAGTTTCGAGTTATTAATTCTTAATCAGCTCAAACTCACAACTACCAAAAGGTATTTTGCGTTCACGGGTTTAGATAAACTAAATGCCTGCTGTGAGGGCAGTTTCCCCCTCACACAGATCTTATTTGCTCAAATTTTGTATTCTCTTGCGTAAGTTCCAGTTCCCGACAAAAAACAATTAATTTAAACGGAGAAAATTTAGGCTATGACTGCTATTACTACTACTGAACCTGAAGCTTTAAATTTTGAATGCGAAACTGGTAATTATCACACATTTTGTCCGATTAGCTGCGTAGCTTGGCTTTATCAAAAAATTGAAGATAGCTTTTTCTTGGTCATCGGTACTAAGACTTGTGGCTATTTCTTGCAAAATGCCATGGGTGTGATGATTTTTGCTGAACCTCGCTATGCGATGGCTGAGTTGGAAGAGGGTGATATTTCCGCTCAATTGAATGATTATGAAGAGTTAAAGCGGCTGTGTTTGCAAATTAAGCGCGATCGCAACCCCAGTGTAATTGTCTGGATCGGCACTTGCACCACCGAAATCATCAAAATGGACTTGGAAGGTTTAGCACCAAGGCTGGAAGCCGAAATTGGCATTCCCATCGTCACAGCCCGCGCCAATGGCTTAGACTACGCCTTTACCCAAGGGGAAGATACCGTTTTGGCCGCCATGGCTGCTAAGTGCCCTGAAAAAGCACCTGTCATGGAATCTCAGAAAGTAGAACGCAATGCTATCTCTCAACTGCTGAATTTCGGCAAGAAAAAAGAGGAAGTTGCAGCAGATGAATCGGAATATGTCAAGCACACACCGCTGGTACTTTTCGGTTCTTTACCCGATCCGGTTGTCACTCAGCTCACCTTAGAATTGAAGAAGCAAGGAATCAAAGTTTCCGGTTGGCTTCCTTCCAAGCGTTACACTGAATTGCCAGTTTTGGAAGAAGGCTATTATGTATCTGGCATGAATCCGTTCTTGTCCCGTACCGCTTCTACGTTGATGCGCCGCCGTAAGTGTAAGCTAATTGGTGCCCCATTCCCGATCGGACCTGACGGAACCCGCGCTTGGATTGAAAAGATTTGCTCAGTGTTAGGAATTGAACCCAAAGGTTTAGACGAACGGGAAGCCCAAATCTGGGCTGGTTTAGAAGATTATCTGCAAATAATTCGCGGCAAATCAGTCTTCTTCATGGGTGACAATTTGCTGGAGATTTCTTTAGCACGTTTCTTGATTCGCTGCGGCATGACTTGTCCAGAAATCGGCATTCCTTACATGGACAAGCGCTATCAAGCCGCCGAATTGGCGTTGTTAGAAAAGACTTGTCACGAGATGGGAGTTCCGACTCCTCGGATTGTCGAAAAACCGGACAATTACAATCAGCTACAGCGGATTTACGCGCAGAATATCGACTTGGTAATTACCGGTATGGCCCACGCTAATCCTTTGGAAGCGCGGGGAATTAATACTAAGTGGTCTGTTGAGTTTACTTTTGCTCAGATTCACGGCTTTGGAAATGCGCGGGATATTTTGGAGTTGGTGACTCGCCCGTTGCGCCGGAATAATTCGCTGAAGGATTTGGGTTGGGGTAATTTGGTGAAGAATGAAGCGAAGGTTTAGTCGTTTTTAGTAAGATAGTAGGGTGGGCGTTGCTCACCTTATTTTTTTTACGAACCGCTGATGTAGACAGATTGACGCAGATGAACGTTTAGTTCTAATTAACAAAGGAATTTATATGAACGATGAGCCAAGCCAGAATTTAGAGCCAGTGCCTGCCAGCGAACCTGCGAGCGCCTTAGTTACTAATGTTACCAATCAAGCCGACAGCCCCTCGATCGATTCAAATAGCCAAGTTAAATTAGAGCAGCAGGTAGTAAATGAAAACGCGACTTATGCTGAAAAGACAGATAGATTAAAAGTCATAACTAAGTTGCTCAAAGCAGTGACCCCTCTAATTTGGGCAGGTGTTATCGGGCTGGTAATTATTCCACTTTTAGGTAACTGGATAATTTCACAGTCGGTAACTTCTAACCGCTCATTATCATCTCCAGTATCAAAAGTTACGCTTCCCGCACCCCCTGACTTGAGCAAAGTTAACCTAGAGATTCAAGGTGCTATCAACAAATCCCACGCTCTTGCTGAGAATTTTGCTTCTAAAGAGTTAGATACATGGGAAGGAGAATTAAACGGGCGCGTCGATAGCTTCTTAGATTGGTACTTTGATTATTTTAATCAGAAAACAATGGAGTTTGCGACTCCTTTTAAGTTTATTGTTTCTGCTGTAACTCACAAGTTTGATATGTCAGCAGCATCTCAAAAGGTTACTGAGAAGTTAACTGAAGATTTTCAAAGAGAATTTGCTAAGCGGGTACTGGTTCCCAAACTTGCACAAATGAGATTGGAGTCAATCACTACAGAAACCACTAACTTGTATATCTCGGAACTTGGCAATAACATTAAAGGCATTCAAAGCAGTTATAACATCCCTCAAGGAGAGTGGGAAAAGTATCTGAATGATATTGCTGTAACCATTAATGACACGGAGGGCACTCTATCCAATTTTTCATTAAGAGTATTAATTGGCGGCGGCGGTTACATAGTTGCTAAACCTTTACTTATTGGATTAGCAGGCAAGGTAGGAAGTAAAATTATGACCAAGTTTGCTGGAAAGGCTGCGGCAAAAATGGCAGCAAAAACTGGTGGAACCGTTGCCGGTCAGCTTGGGGTTAGTCTGATAGATCCTATTGTGGCTGTAGGTATATTGATTTGGGATCTCTGGGATTACCATCACACAGTCAAAGTAGAAAGACCGATTTTGCGTCAGAACATTTTAGCCTACTTGGATCAAGTTAAAAATTCACTGCTAAAAAATCCAGAAAGTGGCATTATGGCAGCAATTAATCAGTTAGAAGTGAGTATTTTGAAGGGGATTCAAGCTGCTCCTGATACAGTTTAATTAAAAGATGAAAGTCAAGCTTAAATCTCTAGACTATTACTTGAGCCTGAAATATGCTATCAGTTTTTATCCAGAACTTGAAGGTTATACAGCTATAATAAAAGACCTTCCTGGCTGTATGTCTCAGGGTGAAACTTTGTCCGAAGCGATGGAGAATATTCAGGAAGCTAGGGAATTGTGGATAGAGACTGCTTATGAGTGCGGGGATGAGATTCCTTTACCTGCAACGGAGGTTGAGTATAGTGGAAGTCTATCTTTACAAATTCCTAAATCTCTACATTTAAGTTTAGCAGAAAAAGCGGAAAGGGAAGGAGTTAGTCTTGACCAGTACCTTCTGCTTGTGTTAAGTAAAGCAGGCTAAAAGATAATCGGATTGGGGCGATCGAGTTTGAGGCACGCTTCAAGGGCGATCGCACTTTTAAATCAACTTACAATTATGCCGAATTTTAATAACATTTTCGGCAAATAATCATCCAAATTCTTGATATGTTCATCATTAAGCTCAATCAGATTTAGTTCGTACTTCTGATACACTTCTTGCTTCACTTTCTTGCGCGCCGCATACTCCGGCTCGTTTTCATATCCCCAGTATTCAACATACACCTTCCCCCCAGGAATATAAAAGTCACAGTAAGCTTCTTCCTCTATGGGTAGGCGACGTTCATAGGCGTGAACTAGCTCCGCCATATACAGCCAATTATCAATCAAAACTTCAGCTTTAGACCGCACAAAATGACCATCGGTTGTCCGATGCTGTGCGCTAGCCCGAAACTTCTCGCGGAACCCTAGCTTTGTGTTTACTTCTGTTTTTATAGGTTCCGAATTGTTACCTTTAAGGCTCTCAATAGTCGCCAGAAAAACTTGATTTGTCAGTATAGATTCTGGCCAAAGTACATAAGGAGTATTGTCTTGAGGGTGGGTTTTTTGCACTGCCCCAAAACCCATCCCCCGTTTAGTTGCTACCCAGCCGTTACCCTCTTTATTCACCAATCCTAACTCTGCTAAAATTGGGTTGACTTTGTGTTTTGATATTTCTAGTTTTTCGCTGATAGTGGTAGCGGAGAGAAGTGAAGGGGCAGAAAATTGTTGAGGTTTAGGTTTGGGCGGTGACACAGCTTGAACAGGTTTAACATTGTTAGCTTTCCAATGGTCATAGCATAATTTGTGACCTGGTTTTGACACTGGTTGATTGCATCCCGGTGTTGTGCAGCTTTCTGCTGAAAGAGCAGATAAAGCTTGATTTATCGCAGCTAGCTTGCGGACAAAAGGATCTAAGGTCATATTTAAAACCTTGAAGTATATTCAAGGATAGTACCACTTTAATTTTTATAGAGTCAAGAATTTAAAATGAGTGTTTTTCTGGGAATAGCTCCGCTTTATAGACTTTTTCCGCAACTTTCGTCTTTTAACACACGATCGCAAGTGCGAGCTAGTATAATCGAAACTAGCCAGCCGTTTTTATTATACTAATTTTTACATCCCGCAAAATATATGAGTACAACACCCTCTCCTAGCGAAAGCCGTGAAATGCTGAAATGGCTCACGCGCAACCGCCGGATGTTATTAGATTTATATCGCAATCAATATATTGCCCATAATGCCGATCGATTAATCGCTCACAGTGAAAACTTGCAAGAAGTTTTGGGATTAGCTGAAGCTTCAGGAGAACTTTTTGCGATTTACTTAGTTCCCCGCTACTGTGCTTCTGTTCAGATTTTGCCGATTCGCTTTCGAGCAGTTACTCGCACTGATTGGCAGCCAAACTATTATGTTAAACTGAAGCATAGAGATATAGAATTATCCACAGCAATGTTAGTAGACTCCGGTGCTGAACTAAGTTTAATATCGCTAAAAGTTGGTCAAGATTTAGGATACGCTTTGGCTGATTCAGAATCAAGTTTATTAGCAGAAACCATTGGAGGAACAGTTGAGTATGTCATCCGAAATGTAGAAATGACTATTGACGGACATAGTTTTGTTGCTCCTACGGCATGGTTACAAAAAGATACAGGTGGCGAACAATTGCTTTTAGGAAGAGAAGTTGTCTTCGATGTCTTCAACATTGAATTCAGACAACCTGACGAGCAAATAATTTTTACGCGACGCGAAAATTCCTGAGAATATAAAATCGCGATCGCCTTTCGGATAGCTCCGTTTTACGCAGTTTGTTCCAACTGGGCCCAGATTATCTCAGACGATCGCACAAATCGCCACCTATAATTGAAACAAGCCAGTAGTTCTTCTCACTTGCAGAATCACCATGAATCAGGATCGGGAAAAAATCACCTATTCACAGAAAACAGAACGCCTCAAGGCGATCGCTCACTTTATCAAAACTGTAACACCGATGATTTGGACGATCGTCATTCTGGTAGTAATTATTCCCCTGTTAGGTAATTTTATCATTTCCAAGTCCTTAACAAATACTGCAACCACAGCAGTCATAGTTTCCCCGCCGCACGATTTTAGCAAAGTCAACCAAGACATTAAAAACGCCATCCAAACCGCCCATACAACTGCCGAAAATTTCGCTTCAAAAGAATTGGACAAATGGGAAACAGAACTAATTGCGCGAGTTGACAACAGTTTCCTGGATTGGTACTTCGATTACTTCAATCAAAAAAAGATGGAGTTTACCGTACCTTTCAACTTCCTCAAATCAGCCGTACTCAACAAATTTGATATGAATGCAGCCTCTCAAGCTGTTTCCGAAAAATTAACCGAAGACTTTCAAAGAGAATTTGCCAACCGCGTCTTGGTTCCCAGAAACTCTCAAATGCGGTTTCAATTAATCACTCAAGATACCGTTAATCTATATATCGCAGAAATCAGTAAAAATGTCAAAGTAGTTCAAAGTAATTATAACATACCTCAAGCAAAGTGGGATAAATATCTCAATGATATTGCCACCACAATTAGCAATAACGGAAACCCCTCAAATTTATCATTAAAAGTATTAGTGGGTGGCAGCGGTTATTTAGTTGCCAAGCCATTAATCTTGGGGATTGCTAGCAAGATTGGCAGCAAAGTTACAGCAAAAGTTGCCACAAAAGCCGCAGCCAAGATGGCTACAAAAACAGGCGGTACAGTTGCGAGTCAATTGGGAGTAGGTTTAATCGATCCGATTGTCGGCATCGGGATTATCATGTGGGATTTATGGGATTACAATCACACAGTGAAAGTCGAAAGACCGATTTTGCGGGAACACATTGTAAGTTACTTAAAAGATGTCAAAATATCACTCCTAAAAAATCCTGAAACCGGAATCATGGCAGCAATTTATCAATTAGAAAGTGGCATTTTAAAATCACTTCCATAGGAGTTACGCACGGGGTTGAGAAACCGGGTTTTTTACAAAAATACTCCGTTTTTACTCGCAGATTCAGTAAAAAACCCGGTTTCTCTGTCGGAGTCCGATTCTCTCCCTCTGCGTCCTCTGTGTTCTAGAAAAGTTAAATCATTCCGATACAATACCTGAAGATAAACTTGCCCTTTAATTAACTCACGTTCTCAAAAACAATTTAAACCTAGTAAACACCATCACTATTACCGCCACAATTGCCGTATACCCAAATCCCCTCAAAAAACCCATAAATGGATCGGTTGCCGTCATCTCAATAATCACAGGTTCCCAGTTATTTAACACCAGAATTGGCCACACAATATTCGCAAATCCCACATAACCAATCATCGGATTCACCCCATTGTCAATAAATAGCTGCAACCAGCGTTTATGGTGAAACACATCGATAATTATTGTCAAGCCAATCAACATAAAAATTGCCATACCTGTAGTTACAAAAAAGTAACTCATTGTCGCTGAATCTTTCTTGATGCCACCTTGATAAGGCTCAAATAGTAAACCCAAAACCACCCAATAAAAACCCCATTCGTAAAGGCGATTTAATAAATTTTCCGTGACATTTCCTGGTTTTTGCAAAAAAACTAAACCAGACAAACACAGCACAAAAACTACTAAATTAGTCTGCCACACCCATCTAGCTTGTAATCCCACTAGCAACACTAAATTAATCGTAAACATCAAAACCATGATGCAGAAATATCGCCGATTGTTCCAGTGAGAATACCTATCATCTTCTGGCGAATGATATTCTATCCACCGACACAGTAAATCCCCGACAATAGTACCGGGAATCACCACAAACAAATACTTCAAATAATCAAATTGAAAAATCCAAGGTGCAGGAGAATACAGCCAAATTGACTTAATCCAACCATCAGTTTGGGCAGATAGTCCTAGGGCTAACAGCAATCCTAATAATCCCACTCGCAACCAGGTATTTGAACGAGTAAACAGCCAAATTACCGATCCAAAAACGGCCATATTTGCCAGCACAACTAAGATAATATCGCTACGGTTGAAATCAAACCCAATTCCGTTGGGATATTTGATCCGAGATACAAATAAAAATCCAGCACTCCAAGCAGCAATGGTTATGACTTTTTGCAACCAGGAAAACTTCTTAGTTGGCCAGCGAAGAAACATAAAAAATAGGATTAAAAATCCACAGAGGCCTAACCACCATTTTTGCGGGCCTGGTTCGTTGGGATCGATGACAGTGGGTCGAATATGTTGCAGGAATATCGCAAATGAACCTAGTAAAAATCCTCTTTGTAAAAGAGAACTAATCACTTTATTTATACTCTCTCCTTTAGCAATGCGACGAGATAAAGCAAGTGGTATAGCGGCCCCCATTGCAAACAGAAAAAAGGGGAAAACTAAATCTACCCAAGTTAGTCCAGCTAGTTGAGGATTGAAGACATGGATGGGTGGCGGTTCTTGGGCGTGATACATCCATGCGGGTAATGTTTTGCGGGCTATTGTCCCTGATAAAACCATTGCTAAAACGGCTATGCCACGCAGTGCATCTAGGGCATCAGCGCGTTTCGCAACCGCAGCTACAGGAAACATTTTTTCGTTTTTTACTGTGTTTTGTGGTTCTGATTTTGTGTATTCCAATGCACTAACCTCTGGTATTTTTAATAACTATATAGTTCAGCAAATTCACTTGCCAATTGTTCGGTGTAGCCAGTTTCCTGAAGCCATTTTCATAAGTTTTTTTGTTGAGTGTTTGTTGTTGATAGTCAAGCGGGAAATTCGATAGGGGTTGTGGGGGAAAAAGCGGAGTTTTAATTTTAAACTGTCGTATAAATATCCAGATTTGTAGTATTTGGCAACATATTTCTCACTTTGGTTGTTGATTGCGCCAAAGGGGTAGGCTATGTGAGAGGCGACTGTTTGATTGGGGTCTAAGTCTTGGGTGCATTTTCTCAATCGGATTTGGTCTTGTGACAGTTCTCTGTCTAAAGCTTGAAGGGAAATTTTGGTTAAATTTTCGTGATTTAGTCCGTGAGATTGAATATCGTAAAATCCTTTTTTAAATCCATCTCTCAAGTCTTGACAGTTGACTTTTTTGATTAGGGAATGATGAGTTCCGAAAAAGCCGGAGTTAATAAATACTACTACTTTAATTTTTTTACCGTATTTATTTTCTAGTTTTTCTAAGATAGGTAGTAAGTGTGTATAAATGCTTTTGTTTCCATCGTCAAATGAAATGATGACTTTTTTGCGATCGCGATATTCAGCAGGAACTATTTTTGGGGTAGTTGCTAAAAAATAATCATAAAGTTCTTGGGTTGACAAAAACCAATAGTTATTGACCACTAAAGACTCTAAAAAAGGTTCTAATTTTTGCTGGCTATAGTCGCCGGGAAAGTCTCGCCGTCGCGGAGGTATTTCTTGGGGATTTTGCAAATCGACAATATCGTGAAAGCCGAAAATCGGAATTTGTACTGTAATTAATTCTATGATTACTTGATAACTAATTAAGGTGATGAGAAATGCTATAAAAAATTGAATCATGCGTTTTTTACGGATGGTAATCGGTTGAAAATACTCAGGCAATTTATCAACTAAAAAATTTACCATTGACAATAACGACCTCATGAGGTATGGGTTTAGGTGGTCTGGTAGAGCTGGGTCTGCATTTAGATTGTATAGGATTGCTGCGGTTTTTTCCAAAGATGAGCTAGGTCAATTCCAATAGTATAGTAAAATCTATGCGATCGCGCCTAGGCCACAACCATAGCCGAAAATTGACTGAGTGCGGGAGTTGTCTTGTCAAAAAGTCATGACGTGAGATATATTTGCAACTATTGGGCGATCGTCAGCATATATAGCCTTTCTCAGTTAGGTGGGTACTAGGTAATAGACATCTCCCAAAAAGAAATAGTTTGCCGATCGCTCTTAAATTATAATGGAATTTTACCTCAAAAAACATGAGCCAGCTCCGAGAATATCTTGAAAAACATCCATCCGAGACTCAAAGAGTGTT
>NZ_JAHRFC010000046.1:0-44652 GCF_020883015.1 Microcoleus sp. CAWBG640 | reverse complement strand
TACGGTTATAAGCATAATAGAAATTGTGCCTGAAAGAAAGGCAAAAACGAGGGACAGTAGTTCAATTGGTTAGAGCACCGCCCTGTCACGGCGGAAGTTGCGGGTTCGAGCCCCGTCTGTCCCGTTCTCTCGTAGTAAAGATTCTACGATTTTCATAAATTTGTCGGATCTACCGCTAACGTAGTTTGCGCTTAAAATCCACTCAAAATGAATATTAATCCGTCAAAAGATAGGAAAGCGATTCGACTTCAGTTTACTGTCGAGGGCGCTAGATTTTCTTTTTCACCTTTGCCCGGTGGAAAGTGGGACAATAAGCGCGATCGGCAATTGGTCGCAGCGATCGCCACGAAAATTGAAAACGATATTCTTGCTGGAAATTTCGATCTATCCTTGGAAAGGTATCGCCATAAATTATCTGCCGCTCAAAATCCGCTTCCAGAAAAAGCTAGTTCCAGAATTTGCTGGCTTGAACTTTGGGACGCCTGGGTTGCCTCTCTTGACCTGCCAATTTCAACCGCAGCCGACCATTACGCTTGCGTCCGGGCGATGATCGTTAAATCGGAGAATCCTCCGCTTGACAATATTGAGTGGCTACAAGTTAGCAAACTGGCTGCGAGCACGTTTAATCGCAGACTGTCCATGTTGCGATCGTGCTTGCTGTGGGCAATAGATGAAGGTTTGGCGAAAGCTAATCCGCTTAAAAAAATCCGCTCTCGCCTAACGACCGAACAAGAGCGACAACTATCTGATGGCAAAAAGACTCCCTTCTCAGATTTGGAAATCCAAAAAATCTTAAGCCACATTGATCGGTTTTATCCAACTTACGCGCCGTTTGTGCAATTTCTGCTTTTTTCTGGTGTTAGAACAGGTGAGGCTGTTGGGTTGACTTGGGAAAATGTTGATTTAGAAAAGCGACTCATTTTTGTCAAACAATCAATTTCTCGTGAAAGAGGAGGATACAAAAAAATCCAAAAGAATCCTAAAACTAGGGATTCTATTCGGACGTTAAGGATGTCCGATCGCGTCTTTGCTCTTTTTGGTTCAATAATTACCGAGAATGCTTGCGGTCTAATTTTTAAAAGTCCCAAGGGGCAAATCATAGATCATGGTAATTTCCGTACTCAATGCTGGAAACCTACGTTATCAGCGTTGGGTATCCCTTATAGGAAGCCCTACGCTACGCGACACACTCTTTTAAGTCAAGCCCTTGAAAGTGGCTTATCAGTGCCACAAGTTGCACAGATAGCCGGCCACCGGGATGGCAAAATGATACTTCAGCACTACGGCCATGTCATCAATCAATCTCAATTGCCCGAGTAGTTTGCAAGTGGTGTGTTAGGAATAGGAGGAATCTAAATATTGTTTTATAACTTTATGTCTGAAGAGTTGGTTGACAGGCTGTCCGCATTTTTGAGCTGTTTTGAGTTGGTGTTTGGCAATGATTGGGATTTTACTAAGGGGATTCTTTGTGAGGATAAAGAATTCTTAGACTGTTTTATCTCCACCACTGGCACTTTCCTTGACCCTTATCCGGGCGAATTTTTTACTGGTGGGAATGGTGATAACTGGGCGAACAGGACGCAACTGTTACATTACTATCGAGGACTAAGAGCTTTTTTGATAAGCGAAGGCTTGTTTACGTCGGAGTTAGTATTTGAGCCCACTTGTATAGAACCCATTTGAGATCTTTTAACGATCGCCCGCAGCAAGCGATCAACTCACAGCAGTAGATCGCTCACAGCAGGCGATCGGCTTCACAGCAGGCTTTGAGTCAACTTATCTGTATTTGACAGAGAGCGGAATTGACTTAATTCCTAATTTTGCGATCGCCTCCATGCGATCGCAAAATCTTTCCCATCCCGATAAATTTTTCAGCACGATACACCCCGCGCTTCCCGGCGCATTCGCATCAAAATGGATACCTAACTCACTTCTAGTATTTCCAGATTCGGACACCGGATCGGGTGTGACGTGGAAGAAGTATCCTTCGATTCCTCTCGTCTCTAGCCAGTAGGGTGTGGTCGGGATTTTGTAAGCAAAGCCCGACGGAATTGGCCCTTTCCCCCTAACCCACTCGTCGCCCGGTTGCTGCCACTGCGCGCAGCCAGAGGTCGCAACATATTCGATTGGTTCGCTGGCATCTGGGTAAAAAAGCTTAAGACTTCCCCAAAGTAGGGAGGTTGAGGCGCTTAGGTCCATTGAAAAAGATAATCGGTGCATTTGTTTTAAATAAAATCGGTATTGAATTCAGGAAGCGAGGATTCTTCTAAGTTTTGCTTTGCCCGAAAGTCGGTGGTTTTTTCCAAGAATTGTTCCAAATCTTTCACTCGTTCAGCACTTACGCTAGTTAAAATTAGTAGCCGATCGATCCTTCTCTGAAATCGCACCAAATATTTTACGGTGACAGAAAACCCTCCTATCAGGCTTATTAGGAGAACTGCAATTTCTAGGGCGTAGATGTAAATCATAATTTTTTTGATTTTTTTTCGATTTTGAATGTCAGATTATTTGTGAGAAAACCCCAAAATACTAGGCTAATTCCTAGCGCTAATCCTCCAGCTCTTTTGTCTATATAGTCGAATTCTATTAAAACCTCTAGAATCCCCGCAGTCAAAGAAAGAAAAGTCGTCAATTTGTCGGGAGTTGGTTCAAGCATTTTACGATAGAAAGATAGTTACGTTGTTCGGTTCTTGCGTTTTTAAAATAAAGTACCGCTGTTGGGACTGTCGTCACCTTTATTTCCTCTATTTGTAGTGGGAATCCGGTGCAATTCACGTCAATGCAGTCCCAGGTTGTTGCAAAGTATTGGTCAATGCCAGCATCGTAAATTCCCCATCGTCTTAAACCAAAAGGCTTGGCTTGCCAGTGTAACAAACAGAAAAACCCTGTAAGTCCAAATTTTTCAATAATGGGATTAAAATCCATTTTTAACTCAAAATCTGGCAAGTGGGGATATGTTAGTTTTACTCTCCCTTGTGAGGACTCGATTATTGGGTTGCTTAACATCGTATTGCTTAACATTGTATTGCAATTATTTGAGCGTGAAAACCGCTGGACGGGTTGATTAGTATCCGCATTGGAAAGCAGTCGTTTCTGTATTTTCCTGGCAGTTGGATTAAGTCTATGGTATTGATTGTTTCAATCCAATCTTTGCACAACCTTTCAATTCCTGGTGCTGTTTCAGCAAAGAGCGCGATTGCTACTTCGATAAACTCTCCAGTCAGCGTGTACTCTCCAGTTGTATTTGACTGAAATACTAAAAAGTCCGCTCCCGAAAACCAATCGGAGTAAGTAGGGGTGGCTGGAGAAATTACGGTATCAAGGATAACTGTCGAACTAGCCATTGTTTATCTGTTTTCGCCGGAGTAGGTTAGCCTCAATGGCGATTTTGGTTCTACTGATTGACTTGAAGAGGTATAGTTGAGAACCTCTTGAATCTGTTCGTTGTGGCCTGCATCCCCAGGGTGGTAAGGTATGAAGACTTTAAAATTACTTTCGCCAGATTTGTTTACCTTAGAACCAAAACAAACTGAAACGGATCTAGGTTCTAAGGTTCCAACTTTTGCGATTATTGGATTGTTAGTAACCACTTGGCGTTCTAAAAGTTTGGGTGTAACAGGCGCTATTGCAACACCGTTTTCGTCGTAAAATTGACGTTGGCTGATAACGGTGTCCTCGAAACTATCCTGAGTGTATCGAATTTTCAAGTCTTTACCTCGGATAGTTTTGAGGGTTTTTATTCTTTCCGCGCTAGTCAACTTCGACTCCGACGACGACAATATTATCGGAGTCTAAGTCTGCTTCAAGTAAGACTTCTGTCGCGCTTTCTTTGTCGTCGAACGAGATAAAATCACATTTCGACGGCTCGATAGTGTTGGTTTTTGCAATTTTAACATCTATCCATTCTGCCGACACCCCGGAAGATCCGTGGGTGATTTTGTGCATCCCGGAAATAGTGATACTTCCGTCACTGTTTACTTCGGTTTTTATCGCAATGTATCGCATCATTGTGTTCCTCTTTTTACTGTTTCTCCAATCCCTTTACTGGTAATTATTAGCGGATTGCCTTCGATTTGTTGCCAGAACAGGAACCATTCCGCTGTCCCCGGTGCAAAGGGATACTCTATTTTTGCGGTATTCCCATCTTCTGTTGTGATAAGAGCGTAGCGAGGGTTTATCGAGGCTGGTAAGTCACAAAATCCCTTGCCTTTGGTTGCCAAAGCTTGGTATATTTCCGGCAGCCAGTCAGACCCTGCGTACAGAGACACGTAGTAAAACGTTTTGCCAGAATCTGACGTGTAATTGCTGCGCCAAAGCATGATGACGTGTTACGGAAGAACGCCTGGGTTTTTGGAAGCGAATCGCTTATCCCACTCCCCCCTGTACCCCAAGCACATTGTGTGGGGGACAGCTCGCAATGCTAGCGCACAAGTCCTAATATCGGCGGGTACTCTACTGCTCATAGGCACAAGTAATTCCGATTTCGCAGAAGTTGTAGAGCTTACAACTTCGTTCGCGCTGTTTGTGGAGACAACTCGACGGTTTTGTAACATTACGACTCGAAAACGTCGATGGTCAAATGTTAGTTGCCTAAAGCCTGGACACCTAGTTTGCGATGTGTTGAGCGGTCCCCCTGACAGGAGGCAGTTGTTGATCGCAGTCGCATACTCTGCGTAGGGCACATTGCCGGGTAAGTTGGTTGCCATTTTGAAAGCCTTGGAGAATTCTCGCGACCCGTCGGTTTCGTAGTTCATTGAACCTACATAACTGGGTTCCTTTTGTCCGGGAGGCGTGTCGGCAATTGGGAGCGGTGTTGGCGGTAACAGGACTGTGTTTGGATCTAGTAGGTCTATCATATTTCTCCAAGTCTCTCCCTCTAAAGAAACACAGACTACCCGTTGAATACTTGACAGAAGAAGTGCTATTGTCGTCGCCTGAGTTACCAGTTGTGTTTTATTGGGTGCTGGTACTGAAACGGTTTTGCCGCTGGAAAACCAAAATTTTAGTTTTCTAGGTGTCCACGCATATCCTTCTTCGTCGTCGCAAGGAATGCCTTTTGTTCCCGCTGGTTCGCCACCAACGGTATCAATGATCGTGTCTATATTTGCGGTACTCAGTCCGTCTGGTATTTTGAAAGTATACGAGTAATTGACTGGGGTATTTCCCCAATCGGGGAGGTAATTATCCCCCCTGAAAGTAATTCCTTCTGGTTTTGCCATTTTATTTTATAGGTTTTTACAGATTAGGCTCCGCAGCCAGTTCCAAGGCTGTGGGCTGCAAATCAAAGGTGAGAGTGTAAGCTTGTCGCAGGGTTCCTGGTGTTACGTTGACACCAGAGGCGATCGAAAGATTTTGTTTTGTGATGGTGGCTTTTGTTGGTCGAGCTGTCGGCGCGAGGCTTGTTACTTGGTTTTGCAAGTGCTCTACTAGCTGTCGAAAAATCTCCATTGCGTTCCCTGTTGTCGCATTGGCTTCGGCTGCTGTTAGACCACTTAGTGTTGCGATCGGGATTCTAATTTCGCCAGATTCAAATGTGTATCCTGGAAAAAGTTGCACGGGTGAAATTTTCATGGTTGTTGGTTGCTCTAGTATTTTGGTGTGAAAAGTCGATCGTGTTTAGATGGTAGGCGGGGTTGGTTCAGGTACCAATTCCAGCACGATTGGCTGCAAATCAAAGCTCACCGTGTAAGTCTGTCGCAATGTTCCCGGTGGCAGATCTGATCCAATTGCGATCGTTGGATCGGGTTTTCCGATTACGCTTCGTGTTGGTTGGGCGACGGGTTCCAAACGCGCGACAAAAATCGCCATTTTGTCGAGGGTTTGTCGAACAAGTTCCATTGCGTTACCCGTCGTCGCATTCGCCTCGGTTGGTGTCAGTCCCAATGTGGCGATCGGAATCGTTATCCTCCCTGTCGATTCATTAAACTCGTATCCTGGGAAAAGCCTCGCCGGTGAAATCATCGTTGTCGCCTGTACTGATTAGCTGTTTTCAGCTTAGGAGCGATCGCCCTTTTTTGGGAAGGTTTTTGTCCGAAAAATCGTTCGTCGAGTTTAAAGGTAAAAACACTCGACGAGCGAATTGCGTCGAAGATTTTTGTGGTTGCCATTCCGCGGGCTAATGCGCAATAATTATTTAAGTATTTATTTATTGCAGGCGACACACTATGCAATCAACTCTTATGACTGTAAAGATAGCGGGCGACTTGTTAATTAGAGTTAAGCAGCGAGCTTTGGATGAAAAAAAGAAGATGTGGGAGGTTGTAAGTGACGCTTTAAATATTTATTTAAAGCAATAAATATTTTTTTTAATATCAATTTATATTACCCGTCGGTTACTCGGCGGGTAATTTTTTTATTGTGTATAAATGCGAAGAAAATATAAGATACATCCTAAAACTTACCCCGGCACTTTTTACTTAAGTGCCGGAACTCAGGTAGATCCGCCTACTTGTATTTCGCTTCGCAGTTATTGCGCCAAGTATTTTTTGAGCAAATCTCAGGTTTTGCAACTACTCAAGAAAAAAGAATTGTGCGCTGTAAGTTTCAAGAAAAAACTTTATGTTGTTGACCTGCCAGTCTAGTAACTATGCTCTATGACCTAAACCCAAGATCGGGTGTTAATGTTGTCGAGGACATCCGAGGTCCAAAAACTACGACTACTGTTAGCGCTACTGCTACAGCTTCAGTAATTTTACCTGCTAATTCCAATAGGGCTGTTTACAGTATTTACAATGCGGGTAACACCACGGTTTTTCTACGTGAAGGCTCTACCGTGAGTTCGACCGTTTTTGAAGTACCGCTTCATCCTGGATTCATGTGGAAAGAGGATTTTAGTAATTCTCCACGTTATTTAGGCGCTATAAGTGGCATTACTGCAACAGGAACTTCTTCTTTGTTGGTGTCAGAAGCGGTACTGAATTAATGGGTAACCTAATTGATTTGAATTCTCAGATTCCAGACAGTAGAATTCCCGCTGGAATTGCGAGAGACACAGAGACAACAGCGGCTATTAACGCTCACATTGTGGCAGTCGATCCGCATCCTATTTATCTCACCCAGGCTGAGGGGGATGGGAGGTATCGTCAGACTGCTACAGCTTTGACCGACGCGGACATCCCCGCAGCGATCGCTCGTGATGTCGAAGTAACAGCAGCGGTGACAGCCCATGTTGCAGCAGCCGATCCGCACCCGGTTTACTTGACCCAGGCTGAGGGAGATGGGAGGTACCTGGGGATAGAAGACATGGCCGAGAATTCAGGGAATTTGAGGAGTCTACTTGCCCCGATAGATGGGGTGAACTGGGATCAGATGAGACTGGGGCGGTTGTTCGGTACGGTAAATACGGTGTCTGTTGCGAATAGTATTGTGGCTGAATATGCGCAGGATATATCCCCAGGGGCTATAGCTAAAGTCTTAGGACGGTTTGATGTTGTGTTGAATTTGCCTGCTATGCCTCCAGGTTTTCGGCAGAGTTTTGTTGTCTCCGTTCCTATTCCTATCTATTTCGAGTCAGCCTATCAAGGTTTCTTTATTCGGAATCAGGTTCCCAATGGGGAAAGGCATATCCGCATACAGCCAGTCTGGTTGTCAAACAGTCAGATTACTTTGTGGGTGGAAAACCTTAGTGGTGTTTCCCTTCCTGCTGTCGCAAGCGCAAGAATTAGAGTGGTAATGTTCTAATGCCAAGTGAACCGCTAACAACTAATTTTTTTGGATCAGGATTTACTCAAAGTGCGACTAATTTGGTAATCCTGAAAAACGATTTAATAGCTCCCGTCGGACTTACTCCTAGTTATGATTTTACTCCTGCTGCAACCAACCGCAGTGAGCAGTTAGCTCTTGCTTTGATTTTGCGGTGGCTCAGACATCAAGACCAAAGTACAGACTCTCAATTTGTCATCAAGCCATTTGAGCAGAGTCTCGAATTCCGCTTCAATAAATGGCAGCGAAGGTATTTTTCGGAAATTGAAATTTTTCAGGATGATACTGTTTCTACGTTCCCCAATCCTAACTTGATTTAATTATGGCAATAGATAGACCGCTTACTGCTTTTTTTGGAGCTGGTGCTACGCAGACGGCGACAGCAGTTACTTTCAATAAGGCTGACCTCAGAAGTGTCCGCACTCCGGCGGCTTTTACTGCCCTAGTTGCAGCAGCAATTAATACTGCTGAAAGTTTGATACTTGGCTTGTTGCTGAAACTCTGGGAGGAACAGGATACTAGCCAAGATTCTCAATTGTCTGTTTTTGGACCGGATATTAGTTTAGTTGAGGTTGTGTCCGACGGTGTGGCGAAACCATTCGATCAGTATGTTTTTCAGATTAGGGTTTTGGTTCCGCGATCGGTAGCAATGCCCAATCCTAATTCAATTTAGTTTTTTTAGGTTCCTTTCACGAGTGAGAAATTATGGCAGCAGGCTCTCAATCAGTCTATGGTACGTACAATCCTTCTAGCGGGGGCTATACAGCGATCGGTGGACCACAATTGCAGTCTTATCAGGTAATTGGCACTGTCACCGCAGGACCTCCAATTATTACAGATCCAAAAACCGGCAAGCCTTACCCGCCCAATTACATACCGGATGAGCAGGCCCCTGGGACTCATGAAATGTGGACACCCGGAACTTCTTTTGCTGAAGCTAAGAAACTACAAGTTGCTCGCATTCAAGAATTCACGAGATCGGCGATCGAGTCCGCAGTTCGCCCGCTAGAAGAAAAGCTTGTTGGTGCACTAGAAAAAGGAGTCGATCAGTACGGGCAAGCTGTTGAAAAGTTTGGCTCTCAGTTTGGAAAAGATCCAGGCAAGGCCGTTAGCACCGCTTTAGGTGTTGGCGCTCAAGCCGTCAAAAGTGGTCAGCAGCTCGTGGGAAAAGCTACTGCATCTCTTGGAATTGGTGGCGCACCAGCGCCTGCTAAACCGAAGATTGGTGGCATGAGTTCCGCTCTCGTTTCTGTAGCGCCGGAAGTCGCACCAAGTAGAACGGCTCCCCTCACATCTTTTTCTCGTTCAACATCGTACAGCAGTTCTCCTATGAGTTTTTCTGGCGCTAGACGGAGGGATTGATGTGGCTATAGATATGCCCGATCGCGTCGCTCAAGTCGCAGCCCGAATCACCCCAGCAACTAGCAATCAAGAGGCGATTCTATATACGCCGAGCAGTGCAACTGTACTGGGAACCGCTATCAATTATCAGGGACACATGGCGGTTATTCGCGTCGCCTGCAAAATTGATTCGCTGACTGAAACTTTTGCTCCCATGATTTTGCCAAGTGACACTCTGGCACAGAAGGAGCAAAAGAATCAATTGTTTCGCTCAAATCCCAAAAAAGGTTTGCTGGTTTCTTTACGAAATCCCAGCGGCCAAGATTTTGAAGTGGGGATGATTGACTTGTACAGTGTGAAGCCAATTTTTCTCACTGGTGTCAATGAATTTTTCACCGATCTGGAATTTTACGGTATCAAGTTTGGCTGGAGCATTCACGCAAAGATGATCGATCGAGGACACGGGTTGCTGCAAAACAACACAGATGTTGGTTTGCAAAATGACTGGGTATCTATTACAGGCTATGTTGTCGAGAAGTCGAGCTTTTTGCAAGACCACAATAATATCGTTTACAATTATGTTGTATGAATTGTTGCAACAATCTTAATCGGCAATTGGCGACGATTAACGAGCGTTTGACCGAGGATGTGGTTACAACGGTGAACGTATCTTCTAGTTCGACGACTATCTTGAATGCGAATGCAAATAGAAGGATTGTTAAAATCTATGCTTTATCGTTGTCGCTTCCATCTGCTGAGATTTGGATCAGGTATGGTTCTGGTGCAACCTTGGTTAATTCCGCGCATCCTTTGCCTTTGCGGAATTTGTTGATTATAGATTCGGCTCAAGCTGCAAATGTAATTTCTGCTATTTGCACCGCAGGATCGGCTTCTGTAAGGGTAAGTTCAGCGGAGAAAGTATGAGGAAAGAAGGTAATCGCAATTTTGGAGTTTGGAACCCGCCGACGGGGATGGATAGTGTTAGGCGATCGGCTCAGGTTGATTTAGATTTAATAATTAGATTGAATAATCCCAAGATTGAAAAAGAATTGGGCGTTCGACAATCTTTCGGTAAGAGCCTAGAGCGAATTACCACTCCAGACACAGATACAGTTGTTTTTTTGAACAACTATAGTTTAAAAGTATTTAGTACAATGGAATGGCACACCAGGGGAGGTTATTCACCAATTCAACCAACAAAGCCTGTGTTTGTGAAAGGCTACCCACCTAATCCTGTTGCGCCTATAGACATTTATTCAGAGTATAGTTTTGGTTCTCCTATAGCACCTCTGGATTTGTTTTTCTTGAAACAATTAATGTAATTTAAAATGCTGAGATGTAGGCAGATACTTCAAACCAAGCGTTATCCTTTTAGTTACGAGTGGACTAAAGAAGGTGAAGTTGTTTTTTTTTATACGGGAGAACCTATAGTGTCGCCCCTCAGTTATGCGTCAGGAATGGATAGCGTTGATATTAGCAATGTTGTTTTAAGCAATATCGATAGCGACGTTCAGACCGGAGGCCATAGTTATCTTTCAGCCAAACTAACCAAGCTGGAGTTTATTTCGTCGCGGCGTACTCGCTCTTATGGAGTCGATGAAACATATTACAAGTCACCCAGTCAAAGTCGCTTTACTGTCGGGTTCCGCTTTCACTCTATAGATTTTGACCCCGATCTTTCGACTCTCACTCCCCCTATTATTCTCCCTGACTCAGGTTCACCCCCTCCCCCCCCTCCTAGAAAAATGTGCGGATGTGACTGCAACATGATCGCTACAATAGTCAGCGAGCGAGTGAATGAATTGACAGCTCAGAAACAAAAACAGTTTGACGCTATCAGAGACCACATAGATGTGCGTGCTATTGAGCAATTGCAGCAAATAAATAAGATGCTGCAAGGTGTAGAAATTGATGCGGATTTACAACCAATTATCGACGAAATAAAACGCGCTGAGGCTAACCTTTGGAATGGGATAAACGGAGGATAAACAATGCCAGCCCCACTCGCTTTTGTTCCGGCTGCTATCAAAATCGGCATTGGTGTAGTCAAAAGTGCCACTGCTGCTAAAGCTGCTACCGCTACCGCTGCCGGGGCAAAGGTTGGGATTGGTGTGCTCCCTCTAACAGTGGCACCGATCGTCCCTGTCGCGAAAGTGGCTGCTACAGGAACTGCTGCTGCAAAAGCTTCTGTTGTTACTGGTGCTATACCGCTGGGACTGAAGAGTGCTGCTCCTACGGCTGGCATTGGCCTTGGTAATAAGGTGGGACAGGTCATCGCTATTGCTGGATTGAAAGGGATTGCTGCAGTTCAAGTGGATCAGGCTTTGAAAGGAGATCAAAAGCCTCAAGTGCAACCTCAAAAACGATCGCCCATCGGCGACCCCAGGCTTGATAATCGGACGCGATACCAGCCACAAACTCAAACCCAAACTTCCGGGAGAACTGATCCTTTCGCGCCGATCGCACCTCAATTTGATGAACCCACTAACGATTCGCGATCGCCAAAACTAGCACCCATTGCCGGACTCGATACAACTCCCAGAGGTGCCCTCACTGCCCCGATTCGTGGCGCAACAGGCAGGATAAATTTGAGGCCGATCGATTCTTCCAGGCAAGGACTTTCTACACTTACTTCTCTCGACCAAGTTGATAAGGGCGGGGTTAATTTGTTAACTCCAATTGTTAATTATTTAAAAAAGCTAGACTTGGACGTTCAGGAACTGAAAAACCCTGACTTTAGTCCGCTGTTGGGACAAATCATGAAAATGATTACCCCAATAATGGAACAACTTCAAGAACTGCCGAAAACTATACTGTCTAGCATTACTGATCTGTTAAATCCGATTGTGGGTTTAATTACGACAACCTTGGAAGGTGTAATCAAAATCCCAGAATTGAACGCTGAGGCAATGATTGAGACAGTGGCTCCTGTTCTTTTGGGGATTCTGATTTTGGAATCCCTTTTTGAGAACTTGACAGAAACTATTAAAAATTTAAACCTGAAAATGCAGGTAGAAATTCCCCAGGGGCTAGCAATGCAAATGGAAGTTCCTCAAGGGTTGGCAATGCAAATGGAAGTTCCCCAGGGACTAGCAATGCAAATGGAGGTTCCTCAAGGGTTGGCAATGCAAATGGAAGTTCCACAGGGGCTAGCAATGCAAATGGAAGTTCCTCAAGGGTTGGCAATGCAAATGGAAGTTCCCCAGGGACTAGCAATGCAAATGGAGGTTCCTCAAGGGTTGGCACTGCAAGTGGAGGTTCCTCAAGGGTTGGCAATGCAAGTGGAAGTTCCGCAAACTTTAACTGTTGTTGCTGACCTACCTACCCCCGACATTGAGACCAAGCTAGGGAAGCTTCAAAAAACGGCGGAGGAGACTAAAAAGGAATTAGAAAAATGCTGCAAAGATATTGGTGATAAGTTGAAGAAGAAGAAGAAAGAAGATGATGACAGATTCCCAGAATTTAAAAATGCGGGTTCGATAGAGTGCGACGGTGCGACGATTCCTTACAGCTATTCTGGACCTGGTTTAGTAGGCTTGCACAAGCAACTGGAAGTGATTTTAGGTATCAACAAAATGGCACTCAAGAAGATCTGCGAAATGGAGCCTTCTGTGTCATTTCCTGAAATTTTTGGTGGCGGCACTTACGCCTGCGGTAGTAGTGTGTTTAGCTACGATTATTCCGGTCCTGGTTTGCTTGGATTGAGTGATCAAGTTGCTGAGCTGACGGCATTAAATAAAAAAATACTGACAGAGGTTTGCGATCGCGATGACACTGATATTGCTGGCAGTATCGACTTTTTCGATTGCGACGGTGGCACGCAGGTTTTACTTTACAACGGTGATGGGATTGCGGGCTTGTCCAACCAGATGACGGCCCTGACGGAGTTACAAAAGCTTGCTTACGCTAAAGCTTGCGAGACTCCTATTTGTTACCCGGTACAACCAGGGGACGAATTTGCGGAATTTGATGTGCCGCGACAATTGGTACTTACCTGGGGGGAAAATTATCCCAAGCAAACTGGCAGTCTGTGGCACACTCAGGTTCCAAATCCCCGCGAAGATTTGGAATGGTGTCGCGACTTCGACAACCTGTTGTATACCAAGGGGAATGTCTACGGCCGGCTGCTGTGGGGTGCTTCCAAAATCAAATCGGGTGTCCGTGCGGTGACAGAAGAAGAAGCGGAAAGGATTCTGGATTTGATTGACAATTTGTCAACTTCTGAAGGGAAGTTGCGGATCACAAAAGGTGGTGCCGTCAAACTAGACCCGGCTGTTCGATCTATTCGCTGCGTCCGTGCTGCGATCGCACAATTAGGCCCGGACGGAGTTGCTGTGACCGTAAAATGCTTCGTTCCGCCGATCGAAGGATGCTAAGGCGTTGAGCCAAGATCGACTCATATTGCTTCGCTACGCCGTCTGTCACGAATGCGATCGCTTTCAGTGGCAGATTGACTTTTCAAAGTATTCGTAATCGAACGGTCGTGGGTTCAAATCCCACCATCGGCTCTGGGTTTCAGCGATTTTCGGTGATGGGCGATCGCGGTTTTGTCTCAAAATTGTCTCAAAAACGCAGCAAAATCGCCCCGAAACCCCCACTAGAGGTTTGGTGAAAGTGTCCCAAAAATGGGACACTTTTTAACCGTGATCGTTTTTGTTTTTCCTTGTTCCGGTTGTTTTGAAAAATGTTTGGCCAACTCTTCAGTCCTCCAAAGCTCCCAAATTCAAGAATTAATAAGAGAATCTTATCCTCTAATTCTCCCCGAAAAATTTTTTACCCCTATAAGTCTCGCTTATCTAAAAACTGCTTGACTTTTTTTCGGCGGACTTTGGCGGCAACAAGGCGGTGATCTAACAAGTAGACCTTGCAATGCGGCTTCCACCAGTCCCCTTTGAGGAAAAGCAGTCCTTCCTCCTGGCAGAGTCCTGGGGGCAAACCCTTGACTTGCGGAATTTTTTCCAGAAGCTGTTTTCCGACTAGCGGCACCAACTCCTCACGGAAATTCCTGACAGGGGAGGCTTTTAACCGGTAGCGGTTGGAAAGGTGGCGGCTCACAGTCGCGGTGGAAATTCCCCGCGACTGTGCGATCGCAGCGTGACTGCCTCCGTAGAAGCGGAATTCCGAACTGCAATAGAAAAACCGATCGCTCTTTCCCAGTACCCGCGCCGGATAGCCACAGGTGTGCAGATCGCTCGGTTTGACTATTTCAGTCGGAGTTTGCCCAGGGTCTAAGCCCTGAGCTTTTATTTGCCCCAGCTCTTCCTGTCGCTGACTGTGCAAGGAAGAGCGTTGCAAGCTTTGAGCCTCCAATTCTGTGGCGATTATTGGCAGGTTGCACAATTGGTCAATGCTTACGGCCGCGATCGGGCCGATTTTTTCTACCCCGGAGAGGGCGATCGCTTTTTCAAAACTGCTGTAGTAAACAGTTACCCAGTCCCCTGACTGCCTGTAATCTCGAACTAAGCCGGATTTTTTCGCTGAGCCTAGTAGTTTTCTGACATGACCGGGGCTCCTGTTTAAAATCTTGCTGGCTGCCAGTAGGGTGAATTTCCCAACTCCCGAACCTTTGGACTTGCCTGCGTGGTTCCAGCGTGAGCTGTCGAACCGACGGGCTAAGAGCCAAACCGCTAACTGGCGGCCAAAGCTGGCAAAAAGTCTGGCTGGAAATCTGACCAACTCTAGGTCTTCTGGGCTGACATACTCGCTGTGCCAATTCTCACACACTTCAACCAGCCAGTCGGGAACCAACACCGGGGGATTTTTTAGTGGTGAATTTAGCCAGCAGTAAGGTTTGCCAGTGTCCGGGTGCAGACTTGGTGGCAAAACGCTCTGCGTTCCCAGCCACCGAAATTCTAGGCACTCCCCTTTCCCGTCCTGGTCTGTAACGCCGGTGTAAATTTTTCGGTTTCTTAAGCGGCTCCAATCTTTCTCTGGTACCGAGAAAAGGACTTGTTTCCTACCAGGACGGCCGCTAGTCCATGCGGTGGTCCTGGTAAACTCTGCTAGGCTGTTTTCTCCAGCTAATTTAACTAAAAGATTGACCGCAGATTCCCCGTCAAAATCGACTGCTAGCAGTCCGTTTCCGAGCTTCAGCCCGATGCCGGTGGCTTTCCCACTTTCTAGCTCGGCTAGTATTTCTAGGCGAACGTATTCGTGGGTGGTCCAATTTTTTTTATACGGCCGCTTGCCTTTAACCGGGACAAGAGGCCAGTCGTCAGGAATTGATAGCAGAGTTGGTAAAGTTTGCACTGGTTTCTCCGCTAAAAATCTAAAATTGTTAGCTTTTTAACTTCCTCAGACACTGTGCGTTTTTGAAGTTCCCCGTCTTTAAAGTATTTGACCCAGACTCCGGGAATCCCTCCTGATGAAAAATTAATGCCCGCCACTTTCCCGAAAATCATTGGTTGCCTGTGGTGACACACAGTTTGACCTGTCTTGAATTCAGTTATTAACTCTAAATCTTCTAACTTGCTTTTTAGCGAGGCTAAGTTTCTAGTTTCCCTTTCTGTCGGCTTCTTTGACTTCCCTTTTTTGATCACGTCGTTTAACTCTGTTAGCCGTTCTAGAGTTGCAGACCTTTCCCGTTCTATTGCTCGTTTCAAGTCTTCAGACAAACCATTCTCTTGGTTGCTTGTTCTTTTGAGGAACTCCTCTACTAGCGGCTGTTTTCTTATCACGCGAATAAAAGTGGAGTAAACCGCAATTCTCTCCCCTTTTTTATTTTCTACGAGGACTTTGCCGTCAGGGGTGTCTAGCTCGATTATTCTCATATCCTCGTCGTTGTCGCGAATCTTGACAAGGAATCCTACTTGTGGCGGACAAACTTCCCAAGGCTCTAAAGTGATTTTAGTTGGCGTGTTTTCTGGCGTTTGGTGTGGTTCACTATGGAGCAGAGGATTGTCTAACTGGTTTTGTGGTGACTGTGTTAGCTCGATTCCACCTTGGCAAAGTTCCACCATTTCTACTATTGCCGACTCAGCCTCGACTAACTGCTCTTGTAACTCTTGGTTTTGTCTTCTTAGTTTTTCAATCTCTACTTCCGCAGCGGTGTCTACCGCTGATTCTAATTTTGCGTGATTGGTTGGCAAAAATTGCGCTAAACTTTTAAACAAATTACTAACAAAACTTTCTTTTTTCTGTTCTGGTAAAGCAATCAATTGAGCTATCAGTAAGCTGTTTAAGTCAGAATCTTTGACCAGGGACTCCACTACTTGTCCGGCGAATCTTTCCTCCCAATTCTTTACGAATTCTGCTGGTGTCCCACGGTGTGAGTAAGGCGTTAGGGTTAGTCCGGTTGGCCAGCGATTGCTATAGATTTTGTCCTCGTTAGGGAAGTAGTAATAAGTATTTTTTCCACTTTCCCAAACTAAATTTTCATCCCAACTTTTATCTGTGTCAGAATTTGTGTTATAAGTCTCTTTCACTAGCTCTAACTCGGAGTAAGCTACGTCGATCGGCAGTGTCACCCCGTCTAAAACTACTAAGGCTTTTTTGCCGGTTTTGTACGTGTAAATTTCTCCCTGTCTCCCCTCTAAACCCTTCGCAAACAAAACGACCCTATCTCCCTTGCTAGCGATGCTGTCGTTTAAAGGGGTTGAAGGTTTTTCTGAATCTTTCAAAACCCTTAATTCGTGAGCTTCAAAGCAAACTGGCTTGACTCCACTGTCGTCTAATTCGACATAGATTTGACCGAATTTATCGACTTTTCTAACCGTTCCTCTGCTGGTTTTGGGCGTGTTCAGTACCTCTACCCTTACGCCTTGACTGAAAATGTCTTGAATTGCATCTCTGTAGTGTTCTGGCTTGTTAGAAAATTTGTAAACTGCTAATTCTAAGTGCTTGGTTGTGGGGTTTCTTTCTTCTGATTTTGCCAGCTTTTGTGCAAATTCTATTGCTTGTAACCTACTTCCTACCTCTGGCAGTTTCTTGAGCAGTTGGACTTGCGGTCCGGTGATTTTTAGCGATACCAGTTCGTTATACTGTCGCGCTACTTCTGCCTCCAGTTCGTCGATCACTTTCTGATTTTCAATAATCCGGTAAGCACTGGAGGTTGATTTGCCAAATTCTGTCAGGCAGTAAGATTCAAAGCTTCTGTAACCCAGTGCTTTGTAGGCTTTTCGTTCTCTTGCTTCAAGGAGTTTTGCACCCAGGTTCTCGAACCCGTTTTTTATGGTGGCCGTTATCTCTTCAGCTTCTTTGATACCCATTTCAGTTGTGGGAGTCCGACTGGCTTTTGGCGTTTCTGTTGCTAGCATTTCTCTTCTTTCTGGTGGGGTTAATGAAGGGAAAGCGATCGCACTACAGGAGTGGATCGCGACAGGTTTTGGAGGCTATTTGTAGTCTTCTCGGTGAGGCAGAATTTGCCACCCTGGGGTTTCAATATTCGTCAAGTCTTCGCCAGTTGTCTTCACGTAGCAGAATTGACTGGCATCTGTTTGAGCGAAATAATTGCCTTTCCAGTGGATTACTTTCGGCAACTTGCGCACTTCCACGATTGCTAACTTGGTCGTCAAATCGTCAAAAACTAAGCTTATTTGTGTCTTCATTTGTTACTCCTAGGTTGAGAGGAAGGCGATCGCACGGAAGCTGTGCGATCGCGCAAAAAACGCTGTAATTTCTTCAATTCAAAAAACAATCGTCTTACCGCATGGTGTTACCTCACTACTGAAATCCCTGCGACCGCTTCCCGGTGGTGGCGGCTTGTCGGGGGGTGTTCGTTGGTTGCCCGTAGAAATCAGGATTGCTGGTGTCGAAACGGCACATGACCCGATTTGTGGTTTCCGCATTTTCACGGAATTATTTTTCTAGGTGGCGGGCTTGTCTACGTAAAAAGCGCAGACAAGAGATATCTTTGATTTGGTTGTGCTGTGGAGTTACCGGAACCGACAGTTTCTCGCTGCTCACGCTCATCAGGGCTTACAGGGCTAGTCGCGAAAGGGGTCTGCTGCCGGAAACTCTTATATTTGTAGTAGGCAGGCTGCGGACGCCAATCATCAGCCTGCCTACTTTGTTGTTTATCTGGACTAGCGGAAAAGCTCTTGCGATAAATCACTTGCGCTTTTCCGTTAGATTTACTATACTATGACACAAGAAAGAAAACAAGTATTAACTCCTGTGCTCCTACGAAAACGAGTAAAGCTAACGCAAAGACAGGTATCCGACCTTCTTGGAGTCCGTGAATCAACAATCAGTGAATGGGAAAGAGGTATCTCTTCGCCACACCTGTTGTTGGTTCCGAAGATTATGCAGATTTATGACTGCACTGCCGACGAGGTGATTCATGCGTTTGTAACTTTGCGTTTGTCTCGCTGTGAGGAATCGAGAGTCTTGGTTTCGCCGAACCTTGAAAACTAAATAGAAAACCTCCCCAGTTAGTGTCTGGGGAGGCTGAAATTACGGTCTGTTGTTTTGTCTAGCACTGCCGTCTAGTGCAGGCGAAACGAACTCAAAAATGTCTGTGCGTTTTGAGGGAAGGGAGTCATTGCACTCAACATATACATCCGATCATTTAGAAACATCTTTCTAGTGATCATGATGGGCGCATTAGGATCTTTGTGTCGTAGATGAATTTCTACGCCTGGGACTCCATTTAGACCAAAACTCCGCCTACCTATAACGGTGAATTCCTCAAAGTCAACTTTATCGACCGCTCTTTCCATCATCATTTGCTTGCCTCGCTCTGTAATTAGCTCCGCACCAGGGAAATTTGTTGAGTAACTGAAGGAGTAAAACTCGTTTGCGGTTTTTACAGAGAAAGACTGCCCGTCTCGTTCTGTCGATTGTTTGATCGGCACAGATGGCACCAGCACAGAAAACCGCCCTTGCGAGTCAGAAAACTGATTCCAACTATGACCTTGTGGCGCACTCGCAACTATTGGTGGTTGCCTGTGCACTAACACCGGCGCATCTGTGGTTCTCACCCTTACAGGTACAATGTACCGCTGGTCTCCGACTAGGTGATTCTCTAGATTCCGCGCCATCCGGCTGAGTTGTTCCGGTCGCCCGATGAAGTAGCCCAGTGCTACCCATCCCGCCACTCCTAGCCATTTGCGCCATTCGATTCGTCGCTTGAAGTTCATACTAAAGCCCAGGTATCAATTTCTGGATTTTATAGCGATTTCAACTGTCAGCGAAACCGCACAACCACGCAAATCTGCGAAAAACGTCCCATTTTTGGGACATTTTTGTAGGGCTGAGGTTTTCGACAAACCTTTGCGCATCAACGGTTTTGCCCGTCGTCATTCCCCGCCGATTTTGCTCTTGGCCAGGGCAAAAATAATCAGAGGGGAAGACGGCCTCCCAATAAAAATGTCCCATTTTTGGGACATTTTTATTAACCAAGCTTATTGACAATCAAATACTGAGGTTCGCTACACGCCTCTCCAGACTTGCGGGTGACGCCGCAAGATTAACGCTCTAACCAAGCTACGGGCGATCGCTCTGGGTAGATCCGGCGATCGCCTTTCCTTACCAACCTCTGAATCTATTATGTCAAAAATCAAACTCAAAAAATACGAGCAGGCGATCGCAATCCTCCCTCGATGCAAGACTTTGGATCGATTGGTATTGTACGGCAACCTCAAAAAAATGGGCTATCGCTGGAGTGTGAGCGATCGTAGGTGGTGCTTGTGAGGTGATTTTATGTACGTCATTTCTCCTCGATGCGCCTCTTTTTTTGCAGCCGACAGCGAATATCCTGACTTAGAATGTGGCGAACTCGCAGCCAAGCGATACCTGCGGTTGATCTATTCTGTCGATTTTCGGTCAAAACTTGGTGGTAACGACCCCGACCTCGAAGGTTCGCCGTCTGCCAACAACGTCCTACTACCAACCAATGTGCTGACGATCGGGAGACGAATTACCCCAGCGCTCAGAACAAAAATCCTTCGGGCATTAGAGGTGTTTCCTACTAAAAGTGATGTCAGGGTTTATGAATTGTTTTTCGAGGTTAAATCTCGTGGTTTTGTGTACGACTACAAACGGAAAGTGTGGGAGTTTCAGACGAAATGGAAAAGCTTACATTTGAGCAAAAACTAAAAATTCGCGACTATTTTGACGATCCGAATTACCCACAACCTCACGGCGAGGTTATGGCAGTCCAATTACTGTCGGCAATGATTGCCTCTGGTAAATACGAACTCGATCAATATCCCAGGCTCGTTGAAGCTGCTATCCGATTGACGGGTATTTTGGTAGTTCAGCTTGACAGCCAAATGTGTGAATTACGCGAGTTAAGGGGTGAGTACCCAAAGCCTCCAGCCTCAGAGAAAGACACGAATTTTGACGACTCTGAGGCTTACGACCCCATCCCCTTCTAGCTCCTTTTTGTAACCTAATCACCTTAGCTTTTGCGGAGAATATGACGTTAATGGTTGTTCGCGATAGTAATTCGACTACAGAAGACATCTCAAAGTGCAATATTTCTTGGACCTTGAGAAGAGAGTTTGGGGATAATTTTGAAAAACTCTGCATCGAGCAAAAACTTGGTTTGCTTACAGCAATCTGCGGGACTGCAAGAGTTGGTGGTAGTTTTAACGAGTTCATGGACGACGCTGACCTTTATGATTACGCGCTTTTTGCTAACTTAGAGACTCCAGAATTTTTTGAAGATACCAATGAAGTGCTGGATCTTGTTAAAATTCTGTCTGCCTCTATCGTTGGTGATGAGTCTTTTCATGATTTGCCCATTTAAAATACCCCTGCGCTGATGTCAACAGCCAGGGGCGGATCACCTTGATTAAACCAAGCAGGCGATATGACAAATATATCACACAAATCACTAGACCCGAAAACTTTTCGACGACTGACGCAGTGGTCTGTTTATAAAATCGCGAGAGAAACAGAGATTCCGTTATACAGTCTTTATAACTATTTGAAGGCCGAATCCGACCCCAAATACCGAGAACCAAAGCCTTATATAAAGAGGCTCTTGGGTGAGATCTACTCACGGTTATACCCTGATTGAATAGTTGCAGCCCCATCCCTTGTGGATGGGGCTTTTTTTTGTGAGTTTGAATCGATTCAAATCAATTTTAGTCACCGACCAATAATTGGTCGTTGACCAGTACCTCGGTACTTTGATTTCTTCTAATGTTGGGTTATCGACTTGAATCGATTCTGAATCGATTCTGAATCGATTCAGAATTAATTTGAATTGATTCAACTGATTTGCGTACCATTGAAAAGCCTATGAATCTTGAAATTGTTGACGTTGAAGAAAGTCAAAATCACTTTAACTGCCGTGAATCAATTCCAGCGTCTGTTCCCGAAAAGTGGTTTTCCTCTGCCGAAGCCAAGCTTTTTTGTGGATTAGACCAGTCAGCATTTGTTCGGGCTTTTGGCGAGTTGTTGGACCACCAAATTCCTGTCGAAAAACTTCGCACCGGCAGAGCTCGAAAAACCAAATACTCGCAACTCTGTGTGGAGTTGCTGCAAGCTCTAATCGGGGGGGATAGCGAAACTTTCGAGAGGTTGAAAAAAAGCGCTTTACCAACCCAAGTCTCTGGTGTCTTGTCGGTTTCTGTTGGTAGCTCGCTCAGTTTGCAACAAAAAATCGAGACCGAATATCAAAATAGCAATTCCCGTTCGACTGCCTTGGCTGCGAGATTTCAAGCAAGTTTGGACGCGATCGCAGAGCAGAGACGGATCGCTATCCAGCGAGATTCGATTTTGAATCAAGCGGAAAATACAGCGGCTAAAAACCGTGGTGCTTTGCGAGCTTTGGAGGTTTTTGAAGCCGAGCAATCGGCTTACCAGGAGCTAATTTCCCGCCTAAGATTGGCGGAACTGGGGGAGCAATGAGCCGTCGCATTGACAAGCTCAAAGCGATCGCCTACGACCGCGGTTTCACCAATGAAGATGCCAAACAGTTTGGGAAACTCAGCAAAACTGCCACATGGGAGGCGTTGCTAGAACTGTACCTAGTTGACGGTGAATCCCTTGAGACGGCGACTGTAGACAGTGTAGACAAAACATCTGAACTGCTTAAGCTACAAGCTGTAGACAGTGTAGACACCAATAAAGTTGCAAGTGTAGACAGTGTAGACAAAACATCTGAACTGCTTAAGCTACAAGCTGTAGACAGTGTAGACACCCTTGACTGGACTAATGACGGTTCCTTTCCTGTCTGCAACTTTACCCGCCATAATTCCACTTTCTTTGACTGGGTTGATTTTGGGCAACTAATCGCACTTGCACTCGCTTCTGTAGGGGTATTTGTGCTGGCTATGTCCATGTGGCGACAAATCAACCTCCTCAAGCTATTCCCCCCAGTCCGCATCAACATTCAAATAGGAGCCAAATAAATGGGACGCATGAACAAAATCTTTAAAAATGACGAGAAATCGGGCGGTTTAGCTCATGGTAGCCACGCTATTAACCATTCCACCGTTTTAGCCCCAACCGGTGCCGACGCAATCAGTCCGCTAAATCCTGGGAAGTTCGCAGCAAGTGAACGCTCAGTCCCCATCATCGAAAAACCCCGTTACTTCACAGAAGAAGAAGCCGATGCGATGAAGACGCTGGCAAAGGAGAAAACTGAGGGCGCACGTCACGCCAAACGAGCTTATGAGGCTGCGGGCAAGATTGAAGAAGCCGATGCCAAAGTCCACAAACACCACCGCAAATATGAGGGCGTGGTTGCCGACAACGAACTCGTAAAAAAGCGCGCTGACGCACGTCTGGGTAAACACTTGCACGGCTTGCGTCCTGCTTACGCTCGATTGGGTATGGGGCTAGAACAAGCAGCTAGTAATGCCGAAAGTCGCATCAGCGAAATTAAAGCCAAGCTACAAGGGACAAAACCATGAGCAGGGTGATCGCACTTTTCAACACTTTTGTGAGTTGTGCGATCGCTTCCAGTTTTCTCTGCTGGATAGCGTCGCTCAATTCTGGGTTACAGATTTTGGTGAGAGCCTTGTACTTAATCCTAGTTCTGTGTTGGGTTCTAGGCTGGATACTAGACGACTGGCTGTGCTTGAAATTCCGCATCACACTCCTGGACCTGCAAGGGATTTTGGTTGCAGGCATAGCTGCTGTTTTATTCGGTTTGGGGGTGATGTTATGCAGATTTTGAAGGTTTGCGCGTTAACAACCTCTGGGTTAATTCTTTGGCTAGCACCACCGTTCACTCTCAGCCGTAAGATTCCGCTGCACAATTGGGTTACTGGGCTGTCTCTAATGGGCGGTTTTGCTTGCTGCTTTGAATCCCGACGGATTGCCCTCAAACTAGCTCAGACTGAAGAATTTGAGTCTATGCGTGAGGCTGTTGTCGTGGCTGATGCTGTTGATGAACTGGCTACCAGTGCTTATATTTCTGAGCAACAGCGCCGGATAGAGGCTGAGGGCATTCTAAACAAGCCAGAAAAAGAGGAAGCGGTAGAGGCGCTTAAACGAGCTTGGCTTTTGGATTGTGGTGAACCCGCAGAACCAGCGGTTCAAGCCGTGAACCAGCCAGATAGTAACACTTTAGCTGTGGACGGGGAGCGGTTCACAAGTCTGAACTTGACCAAAAAACAGGCTATAGAGTTGATCCAAAAAATTCGTTCTGAACTGAACCAAACCCAGACGATCGAGAAATTGTGGGAGTGTAAGAAGGGCGGTAGTGAAGCTTGGAAACGAGCCTATGCTCAGTTCAAGAGTCTGATGGAAGACGAGGGAAGGAACAATGGTTGAAATACGAAAACTTGCTGATATACGCTTGACTGGGACAAAAAGTATTATCCAATAAACAACGGCCAGTACGCCTACTTTTTAGAAGGTGTCACGGCGCCTATTAATTTCTCAGACAAGGCCCCTGAACCTAAGTACGATATTCAATTATTTTTTCTTGATTCTTGACTTTTAAGTAGGTGTGTGGTAATTTTCAAGTTATGCGGGGACAGTTGAAAACAGGTGAGCGCTTGATCTGGAAGTGTCGCCCTGTCACGGCGGAAGTTGCGGGTTCGAGCCCCGTCTGTCCCGTTCTCTCGTAAGTTTAGCGTTGTAATAAACCTTTTTCTGGATTAATCAGGAGGCAAACATGACTGCGACGCTCATTCATCCCTCCCCAGAAAAAACCACACAACGGGTGTTAATATCTAGTATCAGTTGGCAGACTTACCAAAGCTTGTTAGCAGAAGCTGGAGACAACAGGTCTTCGCGGTTTTGTTATTATCAAGAAGTATTAGAAATTATCATGCCATCGGATTTGCATGAAACTCTTAATTGTTTACTCAGACAGTTTGTGACTACTTTAAGCGATGAATTAAAGTTGAAACGTAAGGGATTTGGTTCGACAACTCTGAATCGTGAAGATTTAAAACAGGGTGCAGAACCAGATTCCTGTTTTTATATTCAAAATGTCGATCGCATTCGTGGCAGAAAAATTAACTTATCAATCGACCCGCCACCTGATTTAATCATTGAAGTCGATCTTACCAGTCCATCTACTAATCGCTTTACTATCTACAAAAACCTGGGAGTTCCTGAAATTTGGAGATATCTCGGAGGGAGTATAGAATTTTTTCAACTTCAGAACGGAGAATATGCGCTGTCTCAGTACAGTAACACTTTTCCGATTGTTCCTTCAGAAATAATCAATCAATTTTTGCAGATGGCCGAAACCGAGGATGATATGACTATACTTGATGCTTTTCGAGTATGGGTGAGGCACCAGTTGCGATCGCCCGAAAATCAACAACCTTAGTTAATTTAAGTATCATCATTCACCCGACAACGACTCGGATTATCGCACTCAAGGCGTTTAGCCCGATCGCCCATAACCGTCGCTAAATCCGGCCTTCCTGTCAAAGGTAGCCGCCAATGGGCCCAAATTCCGTACAGCCAATTGGCGATCGCCCCAACCATCGGCAACTTAGTCACAGCATACACCCAGCCCATCCCTAAAATCTCATAGATCCGGCGAAATACTTCTACATTTTTAATGGTTGTACCGTCGGGTAACACCGCGTGAATCCGCCCCATCGCCGTTTCGTAGTCGATGCCGCCGTGGGCTTGCGGGTTGTAGTCATCCTCCGTGATATCCACAAATGCCACCAAACCTCGGCCGCCATCCCGTTTCTGCAAAAAATTGACTTCTCGCACGCACAGAGGGCATTCACCGTCGTATAGAAGCTTTATTTGCCAGGATGGTACAGGTTTAATTTCGACAGATTCGGGGAATTCAGTTTGGGCAGTAGGCATGGGTAAAAGGCGATCGCTGGGAGCAGAAACAGACGCGCATTAGTATTTTACAAGAATTAATGGTTTTTGAGGATTGAACCACAGAGGACGCTCTTGACGCAGAGGAAGAGAAGCAAAGAGGTAAAAAACCGGGTTTCTGTCTCTAGGACTATTTAGGATCGATCGCCCCCAATGCTACTATCAACAAGATGCCACATATACTAAAATTTGTATTCTGAGCAACAGCAAAGTCAAGCGCCAGTAAATCGCACCCAATCTAAAAGCAAAAATCTACATGAACGTCAGAGTCCGTCTAGCCCCCAGTCCCACCGGAAACCTCCACATCGGTACCGCCCGAACCGCCGTATTCAACTGGCTGTTTGCCCGTAACCAAGGCGGCAAATTCATCCTGCGGGTAGAAGACACAGACTTAGAACGTTCCAAAAGTGAATACACCGACAATATTCTCGAAGGACTCACTTGGCTGGGAATGAACTGGGATGAAGGCCCAATTTTCCAGTCCCAGCGTTTGGAAGCATACCGCCAAACCGTCCAAATTCTCCTAGACAAAGGACTCGCCTACCGCTGCTATACCACGTCAGCCGAACTTGACGAAATGCGGGAAGCACAAAAAGCTAATAAACAAGCTCCCCGCTATGATAACCGCCACCGCAACTTGACTCCCGAACAGCGCGAAGCTTTTGAAGCTGAAGGGCGGCAAGCTGTGATTCGCTTTATCATTGAGGACGATCGCACAATCTCCTGGAACGACATGGTACGCGATACTGTTACCTGGAAAGGTAGCGACCTCGGCGGCGATATGGTAATTGCTAGGGCTTCCATCGGCGGCGACATTGGCCAACCTCTCTACAACCTCGCCGTAGTCGTTGATGACATCGACATGGCCATTACCCACGTCATCCGTGGCGAAGATCATATCGGTAATACTCCCAAACAAATCTTGCTTTACGAAGCTTTGGGGGCGACAATCCCAGAATTTGCCCACACGCCACTGATTTTAAACACCCAAGGGCAAAAACTTTCTAAGCGCGATGGCGTTACCTCGATTTCTGATTTTAAAGATATGGGTTATGTCCCGGAAGCTTTGGTCAATTACATGACTTTGCTTGGTTGGACTCCGCCGGATTCTACGCAAGAAATATTTACATTGTCGGAAGCAGCCACAGTATTTAATTGCGATCGAGTTAATAAAGCTGGTGCAAAATTTGATTGGGATAAACTAAATTGGCTCAATAGTCAATACCTGCACAAAATGCCGGTGCCACAATTGACTGATTTGCTGATACCTTATTGGCAGAAAGCTGGTTATGAGTTTGATGCTGTGGCCGATCGCCCTTGGCTTGAACAAATAACTACTTTAATCAGTCAGAGTCTGGTGCGTTTAACCGATGCTGTTGATATGTGCAAGGTATTCTTCTCCACAGCGGTGGAATATGAAGAAGAGGCGATCGCACAATTGCAGCAGCCAAAGGTAGCAGAGGCTTTGCAAGCTGTTCTAGAAGTTGTGGAAAGTCATCCAACGCTAACATCGGCCGAAGCTCAGAAAATCACTAAAAAGCTCAGTAAAGAGAAAAATCTTAACAAAGGGCTAATTATGCGATCGCTCCGAGCGGCTTTGACCGGCGCAATGCACGGCCCCGATTTGATAGAATCTTGGGTAATCCTTCACCAGCGAGGAACGGATCGAGACCGCTTACAAACAGCTATTAATAACTTGAATTTACCCGTTGTTGGTGCAGTGACCCAAACTCCTACCCCAGAAACCTCAAAAGCCGAAACTCCTCCTGAAACTCCCACCCTAGAACACCAAGCAGTGGAGATTTCAACAGTCGCAACACCGACTATTGAAACTATCGAAACCCCGGTTATAGAACCAGCAGTGGAAGTTACAGCAGTCGAAACTCCGGTGGTTGAACCATCATCAGCACCAGAGGTTTCAGGAGTCGCAACTGCGGTGCAAGAAACCGTCGAAACCCCGGTGGTTGAACCAGCAGTGGAAGTTACAGCAGTCGAACCCCCGACTGTTGAACCAGCAGTAGAAGTTACAGTAGTCGAAGCACCAACGGTGGAAACAGTCGAATCGTCTGTTGTAGCAGTCGAAATATCGCCTGTTGCAACAGTCGCAGCAGCAGTTGAAATACCTGCCGCTAATCAACCAAAAACTATTGCGAGTGAAGAAATGACTTCATCAAACGAACCAGAAACAACTGTGATCATCACCGAAATTCCAACGGGTAATGAGACAGAAAGTTCGATCGGTACTACAAAAGTTACTGTCACCGAAGAAAACCCAAATCAAGCTCAGCAGATAAAAGAACAAGTTATCTCAATTTTGTCCGAGCTTCCTGCTTATATCGGCGCTTTTTACGAGCAGTACAAAAGTCCGCTAACAGTCGTCGGTTTAATTTTAGTGTCGATTGTTTCTTTGAAAGTGCTTTTGGGCGTAGTAAATGAACTTAATGACATTCCTCTGTTAGCACCGACTTTTGAGCTAATAGGTATTGGATATACCGTATGGTTTGTCTATCGGTATTTGTTGCGTTCTTCCAACCGTCAACAATTAGGTCAAGAAATTCAAGCCATAAAAGAACAAGTTTTTGGCAAAAAGTCCTAAACTTTTGCTGGTAAATTGTTTAATTTGTACCCGATACTGACAATTTTAAGTAATTTGTCGGTGTCGGGTTTTTAATTGATTTGTTATCGGAATAGCGCCTGGGGCAAGTAAATTTGATATTAGTAATAGGAACCAACTAATAATCAATACCGAATAATATCGTTTATGGTTGCATCGGAATGATTTAACCACAGAGAACACAGAGAACACAGAGAGAAATGAATAATTCTGATGAATAGAGGAATTGATATAACCAATAACCAATAACCAATAACCAATAACCAATAACTAAACCCCAGCAGCCGTAAATGCAGCCCAGTAATAAGGATTAGCAAAAGGATGAGGCTTGCGATTACGAATTTGTTGCAAAGAAGCTTCAGCACTAAGGCGAGAACTTTGAGGAAGTCTGTCGAACATTTGGGAAATTTGAGGTTGAAAATCAGCCAGCAGCAGATCCAAATCCTCGCCATTCAAATCTCGCAGCCACCTTTGAGCATGATTGAGGGCGTTAGCCACATCTCCCGTTTGTAACCTCGGAAAATTGGCCAGATTTTCATAAAATTTGCTCATCAGCAGCAGCGTCGAAACATCATTTACCTTCCACAGACTGCTGACAACAGTAGATGTGCCAGCATAGAGCAATGCCGCCGCAAATCCCACACAGTCACCATCATGGCTGACTACACTTTTGTCATTTTCGCAAGCCGATAAAGTGACTAAAAAGTATTGCCGAAAATCCCAATTAAAGATTTCCTCTAAAGTCAAACAATCATCTTGAAAAGACAAACATGATTTCAGAGGTGAAGCCAAATTCTGCAAGGCTAAACAAGCAAAATGAGCGACTTTTTTCGAGGATAACTGTCCTGTTGTTACTGCTACATCCCCATGCAGATTAGCAGCAACAGCACTCTTAACAGCTTGTTTGTTGATCTGCTTAGGACGCAAAACTTCCGCACTGGAAAAATATTGGCAAATATGGGCGACTTCAATATTGCTGTAGAGACCATCTTTATTAAAATTGGGAACTGCTACCAGTTGCTGCAATCGGGGTCGATATCTACCAATAGCACCGCTGCGCGTAATTTGTGTCAACCGCCATAGCTGACAGGTAGGAGCATAACGAATTCCTCCGGCAAATCGATCGATCAAATAAGTACCAGGTGGTTGTAGGTTGTTAAAAGCCGAACCTTGAGAAAAGTCTGAACCGATGAGGGTATCCAAATCCGAACCGGTACGATCGCCTCCGGGAAACCGAGAATTTGTCACGCCCTCAAAAAATAACTCTCCCATCCCCAGGGGCAAAGCGTGGAGGGGCAAACCGTGTAAAAATCGGTGTGGTACAAAAATTAGCCGATCGCAATTTTCCGGTACCAGGGAAACTACTTGGTCTATTTCCAGCAACGTGGCCAAGCGGTTGAGTCTAGCCTGGAGCTGATTGATCCAGCGACCTTTTTGGTCAGAATAAGCGCTATGGTACTCTGATATCCAATTTTCGAGATCCAAAGCATTTTTGGTCGAACATACGTGTACAGCGGGAGATGTGGCATCACTCAGAACCACAAAAGCGACCAATACCTCCCCCAAACTAGCCCACACCACCGCAGCACAATTGTCATCCGGTAACAATTCCCGAATTTCGTGAAACCCGATCGGTTGAACTTTACGAACTAAACTCAAGAAAGGGTCTTTTGGCTCCACTTCCCTAGCTATCAACCCGTCCAACTGCTGCCAGAGTTGATTGAGGTGCGTACAATCCGAGTTCCCCAACAGCGAACCACTGTTCAAAC
Source organism: Microcoleus sp. CAWBG640 (assembly GCF_020883015.1). Classification (NCBI taxonomy): domain Bacteria; kingdom Bacillati; phylum Cyanobacteriota; class Cyanophyceae; order Oscillatoriales; family Microcoleaceae; genus Microcoleus; species Microcoleus sp. CAWBG640. Next base: position 15,027 of record NZ_JAHRFC010000046.1, on the reverse strand, counting down.
CTTGGCTATCATCCCCAGGGGAAATCAGGACACTCACACCATCAGTAACTCCCTGTTCTTGGTGCTGCTGTTGGGCCATAATTTCCCGTCGCAAGCACTCCAACTCCTCTCGAATGATTGGGGGGATGTCGCCTTTAGGAGTTAGTTGGCATTTCACCAGCAGTTCTACCAAATTCAGAGCTTTGTGGCGTTCTGTGTATTCCAGCGCTTTGGCATAATAGCCCGGTTTAGTTGCGCCCAGTTCCAGGCAAACTTGTACCAGGACTTTGTAGAGTCGAGTCCAGGTGCGAGTAAATTTTAGCTTCTGGGGCATCGATCGATCGCCGGCATCAAACAAATCAACCGTAGCTTCGCAGCGCAAGAATTCCACAGTATCGACAGCAGCAGCAAAAACACTGTAAGCTCGGAGCAATTGACCGTTAAGTCGGTGAGCCTGACCCAAATAAAACAAAGTTTGAGCCCAGCGGTGGGGATAAGTTTCGCGAGTGTAGACTTGGCCTGCATTGTGATAACAGGCGATCGCCGTTTGAAGGTGAGACGAGCTTTCGGTATCCGTCAATTCACAAAAAGCTTGACCCAAATGGTTTTGCAGCATCGCCCAACGCTCTGGAGAGTTTGTGCGAGTGTATACTTTCAAAGCATTTTGATAGCAGGCGATCGCACTTTTGAGGTTGCGGTTTCTTTCCCCTTTGAGATGTTCGCTCAAAGCGCGGCCAAGGTAAGCGCACAACATCGCCCAACGTTCAGGAAACTTTTGGCGATTGCAAAAGAGCAAAGCATTTTGATAGCAACTAATTACTAATTCGATATTGTCAGCTTTTTCACCTTTGACTCGTAGGCTGTAGGCTTTGCCCAGGTAAGTTTGTAGTGTCGCCCATCGTTCGGGAAATTTTTGCCTACTATGAACTTGTAAAGCATCAAGATAGCAGGCGATCGCCATTTCCAAATTTTCGATTCTGTCACCTTTGATGCGATCGATCAAAACCCTGCCCAAATTACTTTGAGTTGTCGCCCACTGAACGGGAAAACCTTCCCTAGTGCGTATTTCCAGAGCTCTTTGATAACAGTTGATAGCGTATTCCAGATTTTCGGCTCTATTTCCCCGGAGGCGAGCGCAATAAGCATTGGCCAAATTATTTTGAGTTGTGGCCCAGTGGCGGGGAGACAACTTGCGGTTGTAGACTTGCAAGGCATTGTAGTAGCAAGCGATCGCCAGTTCCAAATTTTGGGCCCTGTCTCCTCGGAGTCGGCGACTGTAAGCGCGGCCGAGATTATTTTGAGTGCTGGCCCACTCTCCGCCAAAAATCTCGCGGGTGCGGACTCGCAAGGCATTTTGATAGCAATCGATCGCCTTCTCCTGATTATCTGCGGGATCTCCCCGGAGACGATCGGTGTAAGCATTACCCAGATTGTTTTGCAGCATCGCCCACTGTTCGGGGTACTTTTCGGGAGTCCGAACTTGTAGAGCATTTTTAAAACAAGCGATGGCTTGTTCCAGATTTTGGGCCCGATCGCCCTTGAGGCGATCGCTGTAAGCATTACCCAGATTATTTTGCAGCACCGCCCAATCTTGGGGAAAATAAGAGCGAGTAAACACCTTAGCTACTGTTTCATAACCTGCTATTTCGATTTCCAAATTATTTGCCTTATTACCCAGGGGAAACCGCCCGATGGCCTTGCTCAAATTGCCAATCAGGGCGCCTAGGCGTCTTGTCTCAACAGAAGTAGCCACCGGCAGTACCGAACTTGCCCACTGGCGCAGCAGTTGGGCAAAGTTCTGGTCAAGTTTGTCTAAATTATTTCTCAGCAGGGGGTAGACTTGGTGCAAGTCAGGGCTGCGCGTCACTGTTTGCAATACTTCTGCTAAAAAAGAGAGATATGCTTGGGGGGTGGCTGGCAATTGAGCATTTTCCCGCGCTTGCTCTAAGGGTGCAATCACCTTCTGAAAAAATTTCGCCGCTTTGACTAAACCTTCTGGTGTCAGTGGCGGCACTTCCAAGTAAAGCGTTTCCACAGACTCAGAGTCGATCGACTTTGAGTCAATCTTCAAAATCAAATCTGTTCCTGAGTCCCCAGGATTTTCCAGCAGCGCTCGGAGCATATTAAGATCAGTTTTGCGACGCTGTTCGTCCATCGTGAATTCCGCCGAACTATTAACGATAGGATTACTCCCCCGTGCAGCCAATTAAATCAGGAAATCGGGAAATATAAACAAAGGCTTCCCCCAGCTTAGCAAGACTGGGAAGAAGCCCCTCAAAACTATCAAATTCCGAATCAACTCAATGGTGTTGCGATTTTGATATACTCCCCCTTCGACTCAAGGGCGAGAATTCTTGACACTTCATTGAGATGCGCCACCAGCAGCCTTATCTTCCCTCGATGTATGTTTATAGTCGTCGGAATATCCCATCCCGACTTTCATAAACAACAGTCGATTTACTAAACCGATTGGGAAGCAAGGGCTTTTTCCACGGCTGCCAAAGCTTGGGCTACTTCAGCCTCTGTGACAATCAGTGGTGGCACAAACCTCAGCACTTTCGGTCCTGCGGGAACTAACAGCACACCAGCGGCGATCGCCGATTTCACGATATCAGCGGATGTGAGGGGGATATCAGCTTGCAATTCTAGCCCCACAATCAAGCCCCAGCCGCGCACTTCAGCAATTAAATGGGGATAAGTGGCCGCCATCTGGTTCAGTCCTGCTTTCAACTGTTCACCGCGTTGCTGTACATTTTCTAGAAGGTTTTCCCGTTCTAAAGTTTGACAGACACACAAAGCCACAGCACAAGCAAAGGGATTGCCGCCGAAGGTGCTAGCGTGACTTCCCGGTTCAAATACATCGCAGCTCGATTTGCACAGCATAGCGCCGATCGGGATACCGCCACCCAAGCCCTTAGCAGAAGTAAAGATATCCGGCTCAATACCAAGATTTTCGTAGCCCCAATATTTACCACTGCGTCCCATCCCGACTTGCACTTCATCGAGAATCAGCAAAATACCTTTTTCGTCGCAAATTTCCCGAATTCGTTGGAAGTAGGCGACATCACCGGGGCGAACTCCACCTTCTCCTTGCAGCGCTTCCATCATAATGGCAGCGACTTGGCGTTCATCTTTGTCCAGTTCTGCGATCGCCTGTTCCAGGGCAGCAATGTCATTGTAGGGCACGTAATGAAATCCCGGCATCAGAGGACTAAAACCCTTTTGGTATTTCGGCTGTCCCGTTGCAGTAATTGTCGCCAGCGTCCGCCCGTGGAAACTAGCATGGGCGGTGATGATAGTCGGATTAGAGATATTTAATTTTTCGTGAGCATACTTGCGGGCGAGTTTAATCGCTGCTTCATTAGCTTCTGCGCCTGAGTTGCAAAAGAAAACGCGATCGGCACAAGAATGGTCTACCAGCCAATGTGCCAGCTCACCTTGTACTGGAATATAATAAAGGTTAGAAACGTGGTGTAGCGTTTGAATTTGCTTGGTTACAGCCTCAATTAGAGCCGGATGAGCGTGTCCCAGAGTACAAGTCGCAATGCCAGCGACAAAATCCAGATATTCGCGGCCTTGGGTATCCCAAACACGGCAACCTTCGCCCCGTTCTAGGGCGATTTGAAAGCGCCCGTAGGTTGTCATTACATATTTATCAAAGCTCTCGGAACTAAACGGACTAGCTTCGGATTGGACTAAGGGTTCTTTTAGTAAGGTTTGTGGACTCACGAATTGCTCCTTAAAAAATTATGTGCAGGTCTCGATTGTACGGTAAAAATCCAGTTTAACGATGTAGGCTGTTAGTTTTGTCATAAAATCATAACAGCAAAAGCAATTAATCTTCCACAAATCTACTGATGAGTTATTATATTTCTCCTAGTTTTCTCGACAAAGTTGCAGTGCACGTCACTAAAAACTTTTTAAATTTACCAGGTGTCAGAGTTCCCCTAATATTGGGAATTCACGGCCGCAAAGGAGAAGGCAAAACATTTCAATGCGAACTGGTTTTCCGGCGCATGGGTTTTGAACCCGTGATGATATCTGGAGGCGAATTAGAAAGTCCCGATGCCGGAGATCCTTCGCGTTTAATTCGCTTGCGCTATCGGGAAGCTGCGGAACAAATTCGGGTGCGCGGGGAAATGTGCGCTGTGTTTATTAATGATTTGGATGCTGGTGCTGGCAGATTCGATTCTACTACTCAGTATACTGTTAATACTCAGATGGTCAATGCCACTCTGATGAATATTGCTGACAATCCACATAACGTGCAGTTACCGGGAAGTTATGACGATACTCCCTTGCATAGAGTGCCGATTATTGTGACTGGAAACGACTTTGCCACGCTGTACGCCCCACTCATTCGCGACGGCCGGATGGAGAAGTTTTATTGGGAACCGAGCCGGGATGATAAAATTGGGGTTGTGGGCGGCATTTTTGAGTCTGACAATTTGTCGAAAGCCGATATTGTGGCTTTGGTGGATAAATTTTCCGAACAGGCGATCGACTTTTTCAGTGCATTGCGATCGCGCATTTATGACGAACAGATTCGTGAGTTCATTCACAAAATAGGAATCGAGCAAGTTTCCAAGCGTTTAGTAAACAGTGTGGAAGAACCACCCGGCTTTCAAAACCCAAATTTCAGCCTCGCTCATTTAATAGAAATGGGCAGTTTGATGGTAGGACAACAAAAGCGGATTCAGGAAATGCGCTTAGTCGATGAATACAATCAATCGCGGTTGTTCAATTTGAAAACACCGGAAAAACAACCCGCCGAAGTTCCGACTCAAAGTCAATTAAACGATCCATCATCTAAATATTATAAAGCCTATGCTGCACCAGTTGCTGAAGTTAGTAACAGTAAGGTTTCGCGGCTCAGTTCCGAGGTATTGGCACAAGTGCAACAATTATTAACAAGAGGCTGCAAAATCGGGATAGAATATGCAGACAATCGCCGATTTAAAACAGGTTCATGGCAAAGTTGCGCCACCATTCAAAGCGCAGATGAACAGCAAGTGATTGCATCTTTGGAAACTTGTTTGGCGGAGCACGGTGGCGAATACGTGCGACTAATAGGCATCGATCCAAAAGCCAAGCGCAGAGTAGTTGAAACCATCATTCAGCGGCCGAATAGTTAAAAGGCTGTAGATACTGTCTTGACAGATCAAGACAGTATCTACAGGCCATTGTAGGGGCGGGTTTTACCAACAATTTATGTTATAAACCAACAATATAATAAACCCGCCCCCGCCCAAGGAACTTCTGGAAGATATCAGATATAATCAAAATAGAACAGAGCGGAGTCAAAGCTATGTCAACTACAGAAAGAGTTCGCTGGACAACTGCTGATTTAGAATTATTACCCGATAATGGCAACCGTTATGAGATAATCGAAGGAGAATTAGTCGTGACAAGAGCCCCCCACTGGGAACATCAAAATATTGTTGACAATGTTTGCAGAACCTTAAATAATTGGTCGATAGAGACGGGTTTAGGTAAGGCTGCAACCACTGCTGGTTTGATCTTCACTGATGGTGACAATGTTATCCCTGATGTGGTTTGGGTAAGCTATGAGCGTTTAGCACAAATATTAGATGAGTCTGGACATTTGGCTGGTGCGCCGGAGTTGGTGGTTGAGGTAATGTCTCCGGGTGAGGAAAATGAAAGGCGCGATCGGCAATCTAAGTTAAAATTATATTCGGTTCAGGGTGTGCGGGAATATTGGATTTTTGACAGAGTACAGCAAAAAGTTGAAGTTTACCTGCGGGAAAATGGGATTTTGAAATTAGCAATGACTTTGTTTAAGGAAGATAATTTAACCAGTGTTTTGTTACCGGGTTTTAGTGTGTCTGTGGTCGTATTATTTGCGTAGATATTAACGAAAGCATAAATAACGGAGTAAAATAAACGATGGATTTAGAGCAAGCAGTATGAGTGGTGTCGCTAAAAGATCGCTGATTAACTAAAGTGGGACTTACGCACCGGTAGTCAGAAACCGGGTTTTTGCGAGAATATTTGCTCACCGTCGCAAAAACAGGAAAAAACCCGGTTTCTTTAGTCGGAGTGTATCCAGGACTGTCCTATTATTTTAAGCTAGGATTTAATAGCCGTTGTTTTTTCGTTGGGTTTATGTTAGCATATAGTAAAGAGGTGAAACTATGCAAATTACAAATAAAAAATTTAGGTTGCGAAGCGGTGCAAATTGGACATCGTTTGAGAAGTTTCGTTTGCAGGGCGCAGAAGCACTCAGTTCGATCGCCAATGGTGTCATTGCTACCCTCCAGACAAAAACAGGACAGTATCGGATTATTGAGGAAAATGACTTTCAAGCAATGTATGGACTAGCCCGTGATGTCGATCGCATGAGAGGAGGATTGCGTATCGTCATCTTGGCTGTGCGTGCAGCACAAAAACACCCCGATCCAGAGAATCTGAATCTACTTGCTGAAGCAGTTGCTATGCTGGGAGATATGCCTGAGCTTCCTACTCGCAATAGCTTCGATGGATTAGTTCCAGAGAATTTCGACTTGGATGAGGATTAAAAATATAGCATGGTAAGTACGAAAGAACCGAAAATGTAATGTATAATTTAGGATAATTAATCGGAGGTTGTCATGCTGAGTATAGAATTGGACAAGGAAACAGAAGTGTATTTAGTAGAAATTTTGGGAAGGGAGAAAACTACCAGCGATGAATTGATTAAACGCTTAGTTAAAGAACGCTGGCTGAGTTTGCAACCGCGCCAAACTATTGTAGAAAGACGTGGGGGACATCCTGAACATCTGTTAGAAGATGCGCCGCCTGATTTATCAGAACGGGCAAATCGAAAAAAAGCGATCGAAACTTATTTGCAGAAAAGACATCCTCAATATCATCCGCAATGACTTATCATCCTGTAATTATTGTAGATAGTGGAGTTCTAGTAGCTTACTACAGTGTCAAAGATCGCTATCATCAACAGGCGCGAGTTTTCTTTGAAAGATGTACAAGTAATCTGATAACTACTGCTAGTTGTGCCACTGAGGTTATGTGGCTACTTGGTCAAGATTGGCGTACACAAAATGAGTTTCTTCGCGATCTTGCTATCGAACTTTATGAATGTATCCAATTGCTTCCTGAAGATTTTTCGCGGATTACTGAACTGAATGAACGGTATGCAGATTTACCGGGAGATTTTGCTGATTTGTCTCTAATTGTTATTTCTGAACGGCTGAATATTCCGGCAATTGCTACTTTGGATAGTGATTTTGATGTTTATCGACGTTATCGAAATCAACCTTTTGAGCGGGTGTTTAGACCTGAAGACTAAAGTTGTTTGTATCTATCTATCTATGGAGACTATTTAGATGAGCGGACTTTTTGAGATGTTGAATAAAATTCATAAAAAACCAGGAATGTATATCGGACGAGCTTCTGCAACCGATCTTTTTATGTTTATAGTCGGTTATAGAACAGCTAGAGAAGAGTTGGGAGTTGAACCCACAGAAAAGGAAATGGAATTTTATGGCGACTTTCAACCCTGGTTGCAAAAGCGATATGAAGTATCAACATCAGGTTCATGGGCAAGAATAATCGAGTTTTATACTAACAATGAAGAACTAGCATTTTATCGTTTTTATGAGTTACTTGATGAGTTTTTGCAGCGAGATAGCCATTCAAAAGTAGCGCAAGTTAAGGAAAAAGTTGGTAATGTAACAACTGGATAGTCAATTGTCAAATTCTGGTCGCCCGCGCACTATCAAAGAAACCGGGTTTTTTTCCCAATCTTCGCACCGTCACCAGGATTTGATTGTGTCACCAAACTTCGTTACCCACAGCAACTGTACTATCCATCTCATTATAAAGATTCTCTGGCGCGATCGCCTCAACCAACTCCTCAAGGGAATATCGCCGACGAGTTATCGGGTTCGATAATTTGCTCGGCCGCAATAGATACATCTATTTCCTGAGAGTGGGCCGCATAAAAAGCGAGAACTTCGTTTACTTGAACTTCACTGATGTCATATTCAGTCGCAATTTGGTTTGGGGGAAAACCCCATTTCTGGGCTGCGATGACTACTGTTTGCACCCGCAAGCGAGTGCCGCGCAAAACGGGCACGAGTTCGCTGCTAGCGCCGCGCACATAGGTGATTTGAGGAAAAGTGCGATCGTCACTCCGCTGGTTGAGGGTAGCGACTTTTCGGCTACAGCCCAGAGAATAAAGCGATCGAGGGAAATGCCTTTCATGTCATTTATGAAACCTCATGAAATTCACCTTCTGATTTATGCAACCTAGTGAGCTTCACCTTCTGGGATTGCTTCACTCCTTCGGTAATGACGTGTGAAGCTACGGGACTCAATATCGCGGACAACATGAGGTCAATTTTTAACAAATAACATGATCCTGCAAGTAAAATACTTACAGTACCTGCAAGCAGAAATTCATTTAAAAAACTTACAGCACCCGCCAGTAGTAACTCATTTTTTGCCAAGGTGCTTATTTCTGGGGATATCGCCTTAGTGCTGCGTTGAAGCTCTTGCCAAGTCACGGGAACTTCAGCAGGATTCTGGCTAATCACAGGCAACCAACTTGCACAAGGAAATTGATCCTCTAAACCTTGCAACCTTTCCCGTGCTTCCCGCACCGAAACATACAAAGACTTTCCGCTTGAAAACGCCACAAGAAAATGTTTTAAAAATTCTTGTGCAACTAGATCGGGAACTGACTCTCGCATGACTATAACTTGTGGAATGTTCAATTCCTCTAATTCGCAAGCCAATCCTAATCCATCACAGGAGTTAAAAATTGCCAATTTAAGCCCCTGTTTGATGGCTTTTATTAAAGCAAATTTTAATTCTTCAATAGTTACGCTATCCATCTGATTGATACAAATTCGACCTTGTTCAAAATTGTTATGGCTCGAACTATGACCAGCAAAAAATAGGATATCCCATCCCTTTTCATCCCAAAGATATCTGTTTAACTCGCTTCGCTGCGGCTCTACAAGAAATGTAATTTCGCAATTTTGTAACTTCTTCAATAGTTCTAGTTCTTGCTCTATGTTAATGCCTGTACTATTACCAAGAATAGCTAAAATTCTAACTGTATTTCGAGAGATTGCTTTGGTTGCTTTTTCGCCTCGTTTATATTGATTTGAACTGAAAGCAAATTCAGCTTTGTTGTAAAGTTCAAAAAAATTCCAGAGATGCCAAGGCAGTTGTCGCAGTCGAGTATCTCCAGTTTGAATTATGAACCGGAATTCATCAGATGGAGCTAAGTTTACAAGTAGTTGTTCTTTAATAGGACGAAACAGCTCTGAGTTAAGCCACTCATTTAGGCTATGGCTTAATATCTGGGCTTTTTCTTTAATATCAACCATAGAAAAGTTGGTAGCTTGTGCAAATCTCCGTTCCAGCCTTCGCATACCTAATCTTAGTGTGTTGTAGGCTAAATGCCAACTGCTATAGTGTTGGTAAATTTCTGGAGCTGGTGGCAACATACCTCTGATTTCAGTCAATGGAAAATAACCATCTTCTGCAATCTGTAGCGTGACTGGAAAACCTTGTTCCAATTCACCAGCGCCGATTTTTAAGATAACTAACTTACTCATTGCTGTTTTTTTCGATATCTTATACTAATTCAAATTACAAAATTTTCGGTGAATCTGGTATTGTCAAGTGCAACTTTGATACTAAAGGGTTCACCCGCTTCGCCACTGAACTCTAACTGAATCCAATTATCAGCTTGTCTAGATTGTACTGTCATAAAAGTTTCTTGGAATTCATCTAGGACAATCAGTTGAATATTTTGTGGTAGATAAGTTTGCCTGTCTACGGGATGAATTTGTAACCTAATTCCCACTTTTTCATTACTTTCTGGAGTAATGCTAATAACCAGTGCTACTCGATGTTTGGCTAGTTGCACCCCAAAGTCAATCAGCTTGGCAACTCTAGTAGATTCAACGACATCAGCAGGCCTAAAACAGAAATCTAAACCCGATTGCTGTGTTTTTAAGAATTCTTCAAGTGTCTGCCAACCAGGTTGAATAACATTTTGGAACCATTGGCTTAAGTTGATACAGTTGGGTGCGATCGCAACTTCTGATGTCGCCTCGATATCTCCCACAATATTTTTTAAATGAGCAATAATTGCTTCCGCTCCTGCCCTGTCAACTTCCTTAACAGTGCCGCTTAACTTTAGCGTAAATCTAGACTGAGTGTTTTGAGGCGTTGAAGAGTTGCGATCGTACCCAACTTCTGAGACACTTTCTAAACGCACATCCAAAACAGGAAACCCTAATAACTCTGGGAGTTGCCCGGTTTTGAACATCCACTCAACCACCTCAATGTCTTCGGGGGAACTGCTGAGAACTAGCAATACACTACCTGGTTTGATTTCCTCTAGTGTCATCTCGACATCTCCCACAACATTTTTTAAATGAGCAATAATAGCTTCCGCTCGTGCCCTGTCAACTTCGTTAACAGTACCGCTTAACACTAGCGTAAAAAATCTGGTTTGAGTGTCATCAGGTTTTGGAGAGTTGGGTGTCCGAAAATGAATGTTTTCACCAGTGCGATCCGAATATGAATTTGATATCACTTTGGTTGCTGTTTCCTCTGCTTCTGGTTCTGAATCAAAGGGTTTGGACTTTTCGCCCACTAGCTCAGGCTTGTATTTGGCAAAAACGGTCATCAAGTCAGCCCGCCTAGAGCGACGTTCACCTGAAGAGTCGTTTAGCCCGAAAGCTTTGCATATCTGTGCAATTTGGGTTCTGACGGTTCCGGGCTCAATATTCAAGGACTGGGCGATCACCGAATCCGTCTGACCAGCCAATAGCATCCGCAACACCTTCATGCGCTTGGCTGGCAGTTCCGCGAAAGTTTGCTCAAATTTAGACTTGTCAAGGTTTTGCATATCCATATAACCTATGATACTGCATATTATTATAATAATCTGCACCTGATTGGATTTTTATGCAGAATCGAGCATTTTATTAACATTAATTTACATTTTGCTTTTTTTATTGAAGCCACTTGACACTTCTGTGCAACGTGGTTACTATTTAGATATTCATTTGTAGATATATCTGCAAATGAATAGATAAGCGCTCACAAAAAACGGCGTTCCACAGAGGAGCCGCCGCTAGTCAAATAAATACACCTCCAAGGTAGCATCATGGACGACTTATTACATGACGATCGCCCGTCGGAAAAACCCCGACAGGCTAACGGCCTCATCCTGCTTTGGGCAATTCTCCTCATTCTCTTGCAAGCCAACACTTCCAGCGAGAAGTGGTCCCAAATCCAACAACTTTGTCCAGAACTAATTGAGACTCACTGGCGCGGCTATAGCTACATTCGGCTGTTTTCCTGCTGCTTGTTGGAGATGCTTCTGATCCAAATGCCACCGGACACAGCCACTGGAATCCATTGTCATTCTTCATTGTACAACGTGAATATTTTCATTGCCGGAGAAGCCGCAGTGGACAGCCTATACAAAATTCGTGGGGGTAAACCGAAACTCGTTGAAGAACAGAAACTCAGCAAAGGAAAATTTTCTCTATTGACGCGGTATAGGGCTCATAACCTCTGTTGTCCGGGTTCTGTAATATCCCCAACTCTGATGTTGAATATTCACTTCCCTCACCGGACTGAATCTTAAAAGATTGGCGATCGCGTTCAAATGCGATCGCCTCCCCACAGCTAAATATTGCCAATCTTCAATACATCAACACTCTTTACTTGACGAGGAAAAATCCGATGACTACCTGCCCTTACAAAGACAATTCCAGCCTCAAAAAATTACCCTGCAATTGGCATTCCCACCCTGAAGACTCGAACATCCGCTTGTGCGACTGTGGCAATTTCTACAAAATCAATGAATTAGTCGAACCCTTCCAAGGTTCGCAGTCTTTCTTTGTTGTCTTGACGATCATCATTTTGATACTCGGTCAAGCTGTTCGTTTTGAAAAGCCGAGTTTGAATGCACCAGTACCCCAAAATTACAATCAGCTTAAAGAGATCCGGTAGCAGAATTCACACTTGCTTGTAAAAAAGCCGATCGCCCTTTCCCTAAAAATACCAAAGGCCGATCGACCTTTTCACCTAAATCAATCTCGACTCACGCACTCCGACCAAAGAAACCGGGTTTTTACTTAATCTGTCGTCTTCAACGCAGTATTATCGCAAAAACCCGGTTTCTCAAATCCTAATTAATGACTGTGCCCATTCCCATGAGAATCCCCGTGATCCCCATGATAATGCCCATGATCGCGGACAACCAAATTCGGATTCACCGCCACAGCACTTTCACTCAACAACGCTTCAATTTTAGGATTTGCCCACTCTGCTGCAATTTTTTCGTCGTATTGCTGCCATTTACCTCTAGGAAAACTCCCAACAGCAAAATCAAAAAATCCATGTTCCATAGAGAATATGCCACCGCGTTCATACATTATGATTAGAGGTTCGTAGGGTTCAGGTAAAGTAAATTCACTAACTTTTGGTAAATTTTTCATCCGATCCCAATGGAGGAACCACTCGCAGGTTTTCTCAATTATACCCGCCACATAAAACGGTGTCTCTGTGAAATGAGTCTTAAGCACTTTAACCTTAGTTTCATCGGCACATTCTAAAGGGCAGATATGAGCAGCCACATCAAAAAACGGCCATTCATCTGTACAATCTAAAGCCTTGGCCCACAGTGCCGCACGCCTCAAGTATTCTCGCAAAAGAGCAATGTGAGAGTTGACGCGACTATCGTCAGGCTCCCATTTAATTGCTAAAATTCGCTCTAGTGCAGTATCAGTAATTATTTTGGCAGTCATATTTTTTCTCTAATAGCTTCAAGCAACTCATCAAGATTTGAGAGGTTGTCAGCAAGCATCAGTTCTTCCGCTGACTTACCTATTTTGAAGATATCTGATGGTGGTACATTTTGTAGGTGCGTCGCTGTGAGATGTTCGATCGCATTTGAAGATATCTGATGGCGACGCACCCTACAGCTATTTGCTATGATAGTGCGATCGTCCGAAATCATCTATAATAGAAAAGTCAGCGCTCATGACACCGAAATTATGAACATCAAAGTCGTATTAGAACCCAGTGACGAAGGTGGATATACCGTCTATGTTCCCTCACTGTCAGGCTGCATCAGTGAAGGGGAAACGATTGACGAAGCATTGGCAAATATCCAAGAAGCGATCGAACTTTACTTAGAGCCGATGGCAGATGAATTGAGCATTTCCGAAGGTGCAATTGTGAGAGAATTGGTGGTATGAGCAAAGTTCCCAATCTTCCTTGACCGCGATCGACTTTTTGCCTCAATATCAAGATAAAATTAGGTACGCCACTGATTAAGCCAGCGGACTTGCCCTTTCCAGTCAGCAGCTTGTGTTTCTGACAGCAGTCGATCGAGCGAAGCAATTAGACTAGATAATGTCCAACTGTTTTGAGCCGCCAAAATGATGCCACCATGTTCTGGGTAGCGCTGAGATAAAACCTGAAAATCGCGGATATTAAACGTGAAAATACACCGCCCTCGCGCTGTTGCTTCTAGTAATTGAACATCATCGCTAGCATCTAAAGGCATCCACTCAGTCGGTGTTCGAGTGACATCGTGACTGCGAGATAAAAGGGCAGCTTGCAAAGCTTTAATAGAAGTATCAGCATCCAGATGCAATAGCGGTTTAGACATTGGCAGCTTCGATAATTTGCTCGGTGGCAATAGATGCGTCTATTTCCTGAGAGTGGGCTGCATAAAAAGCGAGAACTTCGTTTATTTGAGCTTCACTAATGTCATATTCATCGGCAATTTGGTTTGGCGAAAAACCCCATTTTTGAGCTGCGATGATTACTGTTTGCACCCGCAACCGAGTACCTCGCAAAACGGGTATGAGTTCGCCGCTAGCGCCTCGCACATAGGTGATTTCAGGAAAAGCGCGATCGTCATTCCGCTGGTTGAGGGTAGCGACTTTTTCAGCTACAGCCCAGAGAATAAACCCATCGAGGGAAATGCCTTGGAGTGCCGCCAATTTTTCAGCTTCTTGCTGTAGTTGAATGGGTAGGTTTAAGGTGTGGGATGTCATTAATACAACTTCCGTTTTCTAAGAGAATTGCAGATGGGGCGGTAGTTGAGTTTGAGAGTTTCTCAATTTTTCAAATTTTGGAAAAACTTTAGTTTTTATTTTAGCGCAATATCTCTGCGGGATGTTGCGTGATTCCTAAGAATTCACACCTGCCGATCAAAAAGCCGATCGCCCCTTCTCCAAACAACCAAAGGCCGATCGCCCTTTTCACCTAAATCAATCTCGACTCACGCACTCCCACAAAAAAAACCGGGTTTTTTACTTAATCTGTCGTCTTCAACGCAGTATTTTCGCAAAAAACCCGGTTTCTCAGATCCTAATTAATGATTGTGCCCGTGCCCACCATGATTATGCCCATGATCGCCGTGAGAATGCCCATGATCCCCATGATTATGCCCATGATCCCCATGAGAATGTACGTGATCCCGGACAACCAAATTTGGATTCACCGCGATCGCACTTTCACTCAACAACGCTTCAATCTGCGGATTAGCCCACTCCGCCGCCATTTTCAGGAACTCAGGATGGTCATTCACGCAAGGCAATTTCCGATAAGTAACTCCCTGACGTTGCTTCTGCAAACCCTCAATCACATGATCTACATCTAACAAAGTTTCGTGATTTTCTGTCGCAAATCCGATCGGCATAAACACGATCGCAGTTGCACCCAAATCGATCAAATTCTTCGCAGCTAAAGTCGCATCCGGTTGTGTCCATTCAATCAGCGGTGTGTCGTGATTCAGCCAGCCCACCGAAATCAAAGGATAGCGATACATCAAACGTTCCCGCACGCGATCGTACAAAGCTTGACTTTCCACAATCCCGGAAGTGAAGCCCTTCGCCTTGTGCGGACAACCGTGATTCATCAGCACAATTCCAATCTGAGAAGGCAAATGTGCTACTGCTAAATCATTCTTAATTTCCTCTTCCACCAAATCTGCCATTAGCTGAATGTAAGCAGGTTCATCGTAAAAAGAAGGAATGT
>NZ_JAHRFC010000045.1:14744-44952 GCF_020883015.1 Microcoleus sp. CAWBG640 | reverse complement strand
CCACCCCCCCCTTGGGAGGAAAATCAGGAAACTCCACCCCCCCCTTGGGAGGAAAATCAGGAAACTCCACCCCCCCCTTGGGAGGAAAATCAGGAAACTCCCCCCTACTTCCCCCAAGGGGGGAATGAAGAAGAACCCCCCCCTACCCCCCCCAAGGGGGGAATGAAGAAGAACCTCCCCCAAGCGGTGAAGGAAGAAGATGCTTCTGCTACCTTTGAAAATTTAGAAGGATACTACCAGCAACTAGAAACTTTGTTGTTAAAAGTGGGATACTTGCATCCCCACACAGCAGCCAGCCGGATGGCAAAATTTCGCCATTTATATAATCGCGCCTATCCTTCCGTTGGGGAAGTCGCCATGTTGCGGGGCATCCTGCGGCAAGTAGAATGGGCGATCGGAAAAACTCACCCGATCGGTCCTGTTTCTGATACTCTGGATCAGGCGTTGCCCGATTATCCAGCTCAAAAGGCGAGCGATCCCGATTAAAAATCAGCAATTTGAAGTGTACATTGGTGAAGGAGTAAGACGTGGCAGAGCGGTTTCCCAAGCGATCGATATTCTCAGAGATCTCCTCAATATCATCTCAGCAGTCGAGCAAAACAAATCAGTCTAGCAAATCAGGCCGCCGCGGTTCCACCCAATCGCAGAAACCAAAACCGCCAGCTTCGAGTAAAGCAAAAGAACCTTCGACTCTACCATTGGAACCACCAAGCGGCAGCAGAATTAGGGCGAATTCCCCTGCAACTCCCCCCGCAGAATTAAACACACCAGACTTTTTATCGAATCCCCAATCTCCAATTACGGGTAAAAAACCCCGAACCAGCAAAACTCCCCAGTCGAAGAGCCGTCAATCTCCCAAAAAAGGCCTCGCTGCTGTAGATTTGTTGAATCCAGGGCCAACACCAGAAAATCTGAGTCCGGCCAGCAATCCCAACAGCCAGCTCAGACCGCCAACCACCCCTGCATCCCGTCCCGGAAGTCGCTCCCAGTCCCATCTAGGTCGCATTGCAGACACTGAAACGCCTCCCAAGGTCAAAAAACGCCCCGACCCCAAACAGCGCCCCCAAGCCAGCGATAAACCCCGCAAACGACCCACACCTAGCACGACACCACCGCTGGTGTACGCTACTCGTTTGTTGATTTTGGGAGTTGGGATGGCGGTGATTTGCGGGACAATGTTGTCAGTGGTGAATGCTGTGAGTCGATCGGCTTCCACAGCACAAGAACAGAACGCTCCAGGAGCTAATGGGCAAAAAACTCCCGCAGAAAGTGATAGCGCCACAGCTACAACCTTAGCCCCCCCTGCACTGCAACTGAATCAAGAATTAGCCACCCTCAAAACGCAAGTTCAGGTTTTGACCACGGAAAACCCTAGCTTGACTGCGGGAGTATTCTTAGTCGATTTAGATAGTGGAAGCTACCTAAATGTTAACGGCGACACTACTTTTGCTTCAGCTAGTACGATTAAAGTGCCGATTTTAGTAGCTTTTTTCCAAGCTGTAGATGAGGGAAAAGTGCGACTAGATCAGATGTTGACCCTACGCGCCGAAGACATTGTGGGCGGTTCGGGAGAGATGCAAGACCAACCTCCGGGTAGGAAGTATTCGGCTTTGGAAGTTGCCAAAAAAATGATTGTTGTCAGTGACAATACGGCGACAAATATGATGATTGAGTTGTTGGGAGGTGCAGAAGTTTTGAATCAGAAATTTGCAACCTGGGGTTTGAGGGCGACGGTTATTCGCACTAAATTGCCGGATTTAGAGGGAACTAATACTACCAGTCCCAAGGATTTGATTAATATTATTGCCCAGATCGATCGGGGTAATTTGGTGTCAGTGAAATCGCGCGATCGCATTTTTCAAATCATGAGGCAAACTAAAAATGATAGTTTGCTACCCAAAGGTTTGGGAGACGAGGCAATTATTGCTCATAAAACGGGAAATATTAACACTTTGCTAGCCGATGCAGGGATGGTAGATTTGCCAAACGGCAAGCGTTATTTAGTGGCGGTAATGGTGAAACATTCCCCGGAAACAGAGAAGCCTGCTCAAAGTTTGATTCGCGATATTTCTCGGATGAGTTATCAGTATTTGAATGATGGAGAATCCACGGTTGATGCCAAAGTAAAACTTAAAAATTAAAACAGAAGGCAGAAGCCGCTTTAAAATTTTTTTTTGTTGTTACCGGATTTTTGGTTTAACTGCTGTATATCTGACAAACTATAAATCACTTTGCCATATGAAACCAAACATCAGGCTTCCTTATCTGGTAGCATTATCAATTATGGCTGTTGGAGTCTCCCCCTCACCGAGTAATGCCAATCCTTCTCCTCAAGGTGAATTCGACGAGATCACAGTTGTTTCCAATAATATCGAACTGAATCGGGCGAAAAACCTAGCTCGTCAAGCAGCAGAAGTCGCCAACGGTGGCTTGGGGGAATATCGAGCCGAACCTTCTATGCACGGTGTTTCTTCGGAAGCGCCGTTTGTAGACAATGGCGATGGTACTTGGACATTTTCTTTTAAAGGAAGCAGACCTGGTTCTTCTGTCTATAGGATAGAAAGCGTTGTTACTGTTTCTCGAAATGGACAGGTCAGAATTGATTACAACGGGCTGATTCGTAACTCAAACCAAATTTGACAGGCCACCTACGCACCGGTGGCGAGAAACCGGGTTTTTAACTCTTACTGGATATAGCAGTCGCCAAGGCGCTTTGGCGGTTGCTATATTTCTGGAAAAGCAGAACCCGTTTCGGCTAGGAAACTGCAACTGCTAAAAGTTCCGCTGCTTCTTTTTCATTCAATTCGTCAAGTTTCTGCCAAACCTGCTGCATCAACTCATCCAATCCCACTCGACTGACAGCGGAAATAGACAAAATCGGGGAGCCACTGATTTCTTGAAGTCTAGCAATCAAATTATCCATTTCTGCGCTTTTGAGATCGATCGCATCTACCTTATTAAAAGCCAAAATCTGCGGTCTATTTGCCAAACCTCGCCCGTAAGCTTTCAATTCTTCCCGAATTGTAATGTAATTCGCGATCGGGTCTTCATCGGTAACATCGATCAAATGCAGTAGTAACCGAGTTCGTTCAATGTGCCGCAAAAACTCATAACCCAGACCGGCACCTTCGTGAGCCCCTTCAATCAATCCTGGAATATCTGCAAAAACCGTACCGTCTCCCGTCGGTTTTCTGACTACGCCTAAATTCGGCACTAAAGTTGTAAACGGATAATCTGCTATCTTAGGACGAGCGGCGGATAAAGCAGAAATCAGGGTAGATTTGCCGGCATTTGGTAAACCAATAATTCCCACTTCAGCTAATAGCTTCAATTCCAGCCGCAGAAACTTGTGTTCTCCTTCTCCACCGGGCATGGCATAATCTGGAGCGCGGTTAGAATTGGTGAGAAAACATTTATTTCCCAAACCGCCTTTGCCGCCTTTGGCAACGCAAAAAGTCTGTCCGGGGGTTACTAAATCTGCTAAAATTGCCTGAGTTTCCGCGTCGTAAACTACAGTACCGCAGGGAACTTCAATTGTGCGATCGTCCCCACCAGCCCCGGTCATATTTTTCGGTGCACCGCGCTTCCCATCCTCAGCTTTAAAGATGCGGTTGTACTGAAAATCTAGCAGGGTTTGCAGACTTTCTACCGCCACCATAAATACTGAACCGCCCCGCCCGCCGGTGCCCCCGCTTGGCCCGCCCGCTGGTACATACTTTTCTCTGCGAAAAGCAACCATACCGTCGCCGCCTTTGCCGGCTGCGACTTGAATATCTGCTCGATCGATAAATTGCATAATTTAATTAGTAATTGGTTATTGGTTATTGGTTATTGGTTATTGGTTATTGGTTATTCCCCATGAACCATTGCCTATTCCCCATCAACCATTCCCGACTCAGTGGTCATTAGTAAGTAGCGGTTAATTATACCATTTGTGAGCATAATTCGCCTGTTTTGCAATATTAAGACCGCACAGTCTTCCTATTCCACGACTATGGGAGATTGGGTAGTTTCAACGCTACTAACTAATGAGTCCTGGCTGATGGCTAACAATAGGACGAGATATCTTCCTTGCAATCATCGGCTAAATAGCACAGAGCTCGGAAGCGCATCCCCACCAACTGTTCGTAAAGCGGATTAATCTGGCACATCGCCGGAATGTGTACGATTTTGCGGCCAAATAACACAATATCTCGCTCAAACGGACACTGGGGCGGAATCATTTTGCAGACAAAGTGTGCCACCTTGGGGTCGTGAATTTCCCAGCCGTCGAGCCAGTCTTTGACTGGTTGTAGGACATCTTTGTGGGGTGGTTGCAGCGGTTTTGCACTGAGGGGTGTTGCCGCGTGCCACTCCACAGCCGCTGCTGAGCTTGCGGGTTTTTCTAGGGGGTATTCGGTTCCTTCGATGGTGTGTCGGAGAGCTTCTATCACTGTCACATTTTGACCTAATGCTGTACAAAATTTCTCTAGCAATTCATCTTCGCAAAGGGAATAAATACCGTCTGCTAAAGCTACCATGACTGCGGTTCTCAAGAAATTTTCACCGTTGGCGGTACTTTTGCCTAACACACCAGCTAGTTCTTCTGGGGTAATTGGTTGAAAATCTGTCTCCAAAGATACTAAATTTAATTCATCGTGAGTTAGAGTCGCAATCAGTTGTTGCTCGTTTTCGTCAAAGTTGCCGTCAGCCCAAGCAATTGTCAGCAATCCGCGCAGCCATGCGGTAATCTCTTCGTTGGTACAGGCAGATTTCACGTTATTCATCAGTCTTTCCACTTCGATGGACCAGTCAATTTGTTGATTGGGAGTGGAATAAATATTCCCCCCAAAATTATTTTTACTACTTTTTTGTTCGATCGTTCTATTCATTGAAGGTTTATCCCTGAAGATTGCTCGAAACGCTTGTAGTGGACGTGTTAAAAGCATATTTGTGTGTCAGGATTATTTCTGATCTAGCGAGAGAATTAATTAGCCTATGTTTTTCCCTCAGAATTTCATCTATCTTAAGGAATAAGTTTGTCCGATCTTAACTTTAGCTGCACCTGTCTCGATCGAGCTTCACTCTTTGCATATTCTAGTACAATTTTTATTAATTTTTATGTACAAAAGCTACAAAACCAAAAATTAACCAAAACTTATGTTATTGGCTCGATCAGTATTCTTCAGTGTTTCTGCTTCTTAACTCCGGCGGCACAAAATCCAGCGCAATTCCATCGGGGGGCGTCCATTGGCCATGGGAAAAACATCACGACCTGTGGCCCAACTGGCAAACCAGGGTGTCGGGGGCCAGGCTGCTTCCGGCAGATGGGTGCGTTCGTACTCAAATACCAATTCATTGGAGATGGGGGCTAGGGGCAAGCCTTCCATCGCCACAGTCAGTTCTTGGGGCGTAAATAAAGTAGACCAGGAAAGTTGGGCTACTTGTCGCACGAGAGCATCTGGTTGGTAGTCACCTACGGATAAAAATGTACTGAAGAGTAATAGACCTCCGGGACAGAGGGAATCGCACATTTTTGCTAGGAACAGCCGCACTTCGTCGCTGTCTCGAAAATGAGAGATGACTTCGGCGGCGACTGCAAGTTGGTAGCGAGCCGGTTTCATCCGCACTAAGGGGTCGAGTACATTGCCTAGTGTCACTGTGACTGGTAAGTTTTCGGCTGTCGCAGCAGTTTGTAACTGTTCTGCAAAAGCTGGGGTTAGTTCGATCGCATCCACAGCATAGCCCAATCTCGCCAAGGGCAAAGTGTTGCGGCCGGTACCAGCACCCACGTCCAAAATCCGCACGCGATCGGGACTTCCCAATTCAGCAACCGTTGTCATCAATTTGGCATCTGGATGGGAGCCGAATAGGGGAGCTTCCCTGGTATCTACCCAACTTTTATACTGTTCTCCTACTGTGGAGGTCGCCACGAGCACTTTGCAAGCTAAACCAGTTTGCGGAGGCTGAACTGACTCGTATTGAAGTATCAGCATCGAAGCAGTGGAAGACTGGTAGCCTTGTTCTAATTTGCTGGCTAACAGTTTGCTCAGTTCCTCTTTTCTGTCTGCTGGCAGAGGTCTGTCGAGAGTGGTGAATAGTTTTTCAATTGACTGGAGATAGTGGTTTAGCATCCCCGGTACACAGGGAAACACTATTTCTCCGCGGGCGGTAATTCGAGTATTTATTTTGTAGAGAATAGCTTGCTGGAGAATATCAGGATTTACTACCAGCGGTAGCTTTTCAGTCTGGTTGATGGTACTGTCGCCGCCCATAAATTCCGCTCAAGGAAAAAATAATTACATAGTTAACAGTTGACAGTTAACAGTTGACAGTTAACAGTTAACTGTTAACTGTGATTAGTTGCTGCCAGTAAAAGTCACGAGGGGGAATTTTGACTGAGCTTCATTCATTGGTCGCCGTCTGCCTTCCTCTTGCCAGTAGTTGATTACTTCTGTGGCTTGGTTGAGGACTTCGACGCGATCGTTGTCGGCAATCCAGTGTTTGGCTTCGAGTTCGTTTTTGAGATCTTCCCACGCATCCTTGCGGGGCCAGAAAAAGTAAGCTGTCAGCGGGCTAGTTCCTTTACCGACCACTTGGTCAACGGCGAGGGCAACATTCTCTTCTAGCCAGAGAACTTTTAAGATGAACTTGGACAAACAAACCTCCGGGGTTTCGATCGAACTTATTAAAAATTTCTACAATCGCTAAGCTTAGCATACTTTTGCCATTTTTACTCAAAATTCCGACATCGGCTCAGGTAAAATGCCAATAGTTAACTGCGGGTGGGGCACTGATGACAGCAGACAGAGCGATTGTAGTTTTTGATATTGACGGTGTGGTGCGAGATGTGTCTGGTTCTTACCGACGGGCGCTGGCGGATGCGGTGGAGCATTTCACGGGGGGTGCTTTTCGTCCCAATTCTATTGATATTGACTCTCTCAAGTCTGAGGGAGTGTGGAATAATGACTGGGAAGCTTCACAAGAGTTAGTTTACCGTTATTTTGAGGGAATGGGGCGATCGCGAACGGAAAGCGCGATCGACTATAACAACTTAGTAGCATTTTTCCAAAGTCGCTATCGTGGCCCGGACGAGCAAACTTGGACTGGTTACATTGGCGACGAACCGCTGCTGCTAAGTCCGGCTTACCTGGAAAGTTTAACCACAGGTGGTATAGTTTGGGGCTTTTTTAGCGGGGCGATGCGGGATGAAGCTACCTATGTTTTGTCAGGGAAACTCGGCTTAAATTCCCCTGTATTAGTGGCGATGGAAGATGCACCGGGAAAACCCGATCCTACTGGACTATTTGCGACTATTGAAAAATTGGAAAACCTGAACGCTTTACCAGAAAGTTTGCCTGTGATTTATGCAGGGGATACTGTTGCAGATATTTACACTATTGTCAAAGCCAGTCAAGTACAACCCTCGCGAGTTTGGCTGGGAATTGGAATTTTGCCACCTCATGTTTTGGATGATGCGGTGCGATGCCAAGCTTATACTGCGGCGCTACAAAATGCTGGTGCTGTCTCAGTATTGAGGAATGTTGAAGAGTTGACTCCGGCACTGGTTTGGGAATTGTTAAGGGTCATTGGAGATAGAGAATAGGGAATTGGGGATTGGGGATTGGGGATTGGGGATTGGGAATTGGGAATTGGTTACTCTAACGAACAAATAACCAATAACAAATAACCAATAACCAATAACTTTGGTATTATTTCAAGTTCAAGAATTTATCCAAAGCACTGACTGCAACTGGTGGCCAACGGCGGGTATTTTTAACCCAATCGAGGTCTTTGTAGCGGGAGTCGAGGCCGACGGCGGCAACCCAATTGCTCTCAGCTTCCCCACGCTGTCCCGCCTCCCACAGACAAGCGCTGAGGGCAGCTCTCATGTCGGCAAATTGGGGGTATCTGCGAACAATGTTTTTCATGTTGCGAATTGCTTCTTTGGTTTGTCCATTTTGATAAAGGGCGAGGGCGTGGTTGGCGCGAGCAAAGGCGTATTCAGGTGCTAGTTCAAAGGCTTTGTTGTAGTCGATAATTGCTTGTTTCCATTGACCTAAACCTGCTTCGGCGTTGCCTCGGTTGTTGTAGGCTGCTGGATCTTTTGGGTCTAATTCTAGTACATGATTGTAGTCGGCGATCGCTTCTTCCCACCGTCCTAAACCTTCTAAGGCTGTACCGCGGTTTAAGTACGGATCGGGAGCTTCGGGAACGAGTTCGATCGCTTTTTCGTAGTCGGCAATTGCTGCTTGTAGCTGGTTCTGACTTACTCTAGAATTACCACGGTTACTCCAAGCGGCTGCTCGATCGGGAAATTTGTCAATGATTTGAGTCCAAAAACTTTCAGCCAGGGGGAATTTGCCTTCGTTTGTCGCTTCAAAAGCTTTCTGAACGAGTTCTGCTAACTGCTGCTGGGGATCGGTAATATCTGTGGGTTGAACTTCTGCGGAGGCTGGCATTACATTTCCTACCCAAACTATCCCACTTACAACTAATACTGTCAAAAATGTCAAGAGCGATCGCATCATAGCTGTTGGTAGTTAAAACTTTACTTAACATATTATATTGTTAAGTCTTGACTAGATCGGGTAAGGGGAATTCTATGAAAAAACGCTTGCTAATTTTGGGAGGAACGGGGGATGCGACTCAACTGGCCGCGCGGGCTTCCCAAATCCCTAACTTGGAGGTGGTTTCTTCCCTAGCAGGACGCACTAAACAACCTTCCACCCCAACGGGTACGCTGCGAATTGGTGGCTTTGGGGGAGTATGTGGACTGGGTGAGTATTTGACCGATCGCGCGATCGACTTGTTAATTGATGCGACTCATCCGTTTGCTGCTCAGATTTCGATGAATGCAGCCACCGCTGCTGCTGAATTTCAATTGCCACATTTGATGCTGGTGCGTCCTGCTTGGACTCCGGTGCAGGGCGATCGCTGGATTGAAGTCGAAAACCATGAACAGGCTGCCATGGCTTTATCTGAGCGATCGCAGCGCGTATTTCTCACTATTGGTAGACAGGAATTGACTGCTTTTTCTAGTCTGGATTCTATTTGGTTTTTAATTCGGGCGATCGAACCCCCAGCCCTAGGTATTTTATACCCTCAAAGCAAATTAATTTTAGCAAAGGGGCCTTTTTTCTTAGAAAATGAACGGGAATTGTTGCTCGAATATCAGATTGATACCATTGTCAGCAAAAACAGCGGTGGTGATGCGACTTATGCCAAAATTGTCGCGGCGCGGGAATTGGGAATTCCCGTGGTGATGGTGAACAGGCCACCGATACCGGATGCGGAAGTCGTTACTGATGTCGAAGGGGCGATCGCTTGGCTGAGCAAACATTTAAATTAATTAGGTAGACTTTCAACTTCAAATAAATGACTAAAAAATATGTGATTTTTGCCTTAATTTCGTTGGTTTTAATTACAGGATTTAGCCTGCTAAATTCTGTAAGCTATGCGAGAAATTTACATAAACTCTGTCCCTCCCCAAGCGACAGATACTGTGGATGCGTAGCAGCTATTGGTTTTCTACTTTTAGTTGAATTGATTTTCTCTCTCCTCTACTAGTTCTTCCACTGCTGTTTTGATAAAATTATTAACTAACCAGTCGCGGGTGCGTGAGAAATCACTGTCCAATTCTAGGTACTGATTGCCTAATTTGGTCTTGAATTCTTTGGGGAAAATCTCTTTGGCCACTAACATTTTTTTCCAGTCAGTTAGCTGGCTGGCATTACGTTCTGGAAAACGGTGGTAGAGATAGTCAAAGGCGATCGCCTCTAAAATTTCTGCACCCAGGATTCGCAGCCGTTTAAGAGCTATTTGTGGCGAAATTTTTGTCCCTTCAATTAGATCGCTTTTTTGACTCATCTTCTCAGCAACTGCTTTGGCGATGAAATTCTGAATCAGCCAGTCGCCCGCACGCAAAAAATCGCGATCGCACTCCAAGTAAATCGCCCCAAACACCGCCTCAAAAGTTTCGCCTAGAAATCTCTTGTACTGACTTTTTTCTGTTTCTTTACCCTGAGCACTATGCAAGCTAAGTTCCTGCAAATTCAAACTGATCGCAAATTCCGATAGTTTGTTCTTGTCTAGTAACCGAGATTTTAAATTTGAGATACAATCTCGATCGAGCTGAGGATATTGGCGGTATAGGTAATCGGTAACAACCGCACTCAAAATCGCGCTTCCTAGGAGAGCCAGCCTTTTGTACTTGACATCTTGGTCCACTGACGAGTCAAAAGATGTGCCTCGAAAATCCTTGGTATCGCCACGGTGAGTCAAGGCTATTTCCAGTAATTGTGTTTTCTGAAAGTTAGAAAAGCCGATCGCTATTTTGATAGCCTCCACATCTATACTGGTAATCGTGTCTACTTCTAAATCTTCTGCTTCCGCTTTTCCCCATTCTTCCAACCAATCTCCACCAGCATCATCCACATACAAATCTACAAAATTTATCCCGTTTTTCATCCAGTCATCCTGCATTTTCCGGGAGGATTCCAGTTTTTCCAACACTTTTTGTAAACTTTTTTCAACAGTCGTTGTGCCTTGTGCTGTCATGGTGTTATTTTTGATCGAATTTTAAGGTTGCTATACTATCGGGCTAGGGAAATATCTAGGGCTTTACAAGCGTCCATTCATCGCAAATATCTGAGTTATCCTCTGCTAGGACGCTATTTTGTTGTCCAGGACGCAACAACCGGGTTTCTTAAACTCATTGCATCATTTGATATTCAGTAGCAGAACGAGAAACCTGGTTTTTTCCCGTTTAATTCGTAATTCCTGTGTGCCTAATCGCTGTTTCCAGCGCCTAGTTCCTAGGTTTTACTTAAAGTCATCTTATTTTGTTTTGTCTAAATTTGATTTTTCGAGCCCGGAAAGGCAGAGAATGCTGAGGAATAGCCGACAGAGAAATATTCACATTTTTTCACAACTTTTTTTTAACAACATTTACGTGGCTCCCTTCTGGATTCTAGGAAAATTTTAGGTAGGTGCCAGCCTGTAAATTATCGCTGTTGTATAATGCCATATTAACTAATCGAACTACCGAATTTTCAATACTTGGATTGTAACTTAAAAATAATCCTCTGTCAATCCCCCATTCCTGAAGAGTTTTTTGCCAATTATCATACTTTTCTTGCGAAAATTCATCAGAAATACTGGTGATTTGTATACATAAAGGCTGATGTTCCCGGCTGCTGACTATGGAATCCGTGGCCATCGAAAGATCGGCTATATAACGCTGTATAAAAGAAGTATCTTCTCGCTGCTGAATGTGAGTTATTATCGATTGGAGTATCTGCTCGTCAGCCGGATAAAACTCTCCCGCCATTAATTTTTTCTTCCAAATATAAAATTTGCGATCGGTTTCACTCAGCCATTTAGGAAAGAGATAGCTATACCAATATCTTTCCGCAGAACTCATTAACTCAAAGGCAGCTTGTTGTGCTGCTTCCGAAGGTAGAGATTTGACAGCCAACCAAACTTCTGAATCACTGACAAGCTGTAGCAGAAAAGCCATCACAAATTTTTTGGCAGTTAGCGAACCGGGTTTGACATCTTTTACCCAGCGATAAATTTCATCCAATCTTCTCGCCAAACTCGGATCTATTGGATATGCTTCGCTAATTAGGGATTTGAGTTGATCCTTAATCTCTTGTGCTTGCAAGTGATGACCTACTGTTAAACGGGAGCATAATTGTTGACAAGTCGATTTTATTATAGAACCGCTACGTTGAACAGATGAGACTTCTTGCCCAAATCAGAATCGCTTTTTTAGCGCAGATGAACGCCAACCGACGCCGATAGATGCAGGTGGATAATTGGTTACTACTGCGGACAAACTTAATAAAGTTTTACAATACTCGCTGTGGCAAGATGTCTACTGTTAATTTTCTGGTAATTCCGAACTCAAACAACTTGCCAATAATAATGTTAAGTCATCATCGGTGCGTTCGGAAACGCGGGGCGATCGCAAAAAAGACTCCAACTGCTGTTGTGCATCAGACTCATCTTGAACTTGAGCAGAAAATCGAAACAGGGGTGCAAAAAATGGACCGTGGGGTACGCCTTCGGGGATTTTCAGGGCTAGCATTTGCAAACCGTCGGAAAACACAGCTAAATGCGCCATTTTTTCCCGTCGCACATGAAATTGTGCGGTTTCTATGGCATTGGGGGAAATCAAAAAAATGGTTTCATTGATATATTCACCACAGGGAGGTACTGTCAGGGCGATCGCACTTCCTTGATTATCACCCGCCACGGCTGCACCATCACCGATTTGAGCAACGGCGATTAATTCGGGTGTAGCCACCACCGCAATTAAAGTGCAAGCTAAATCTCTAGCCCCCACTCCCCGCGCCGCGGCTTCTGTTTCCACAGCCGCCCGTGCGACTTGGAGTGCGGATGTCAGGAATACTTGCCATTGGCTGTCATCTTCAGGTAGCATTTCTGATTGCCCACAAATTGTTTCGACAACTGCTTCCACGGCAATTTTAGCACCTACTTCTGCCAGTGTTGCCGAACCCGCACCATCGGCAACACTGGCCGCCAAAACACCATTGGGTAACAGTCGCCAGCAGTGGGCATCTTGACAAGGTTGCGATCGCTTGGAGTGACTCGTCCCCATCACCGATGCCGCTACCACTTGCCACTTTGTCATTTGTTCTGTCATTTGTCAGTTATCAGATGTTAGTAGTTAATTGTTAGTAGTTAATTGTTAGTAGTTAGTTGTTAGTAGTTAATTGTCACCTGCTACTCATAACAAATAACCAATAACAAATAACAAATAACCAATGACTAAACGGTTCCCCACCCCGGAGGTGGTAAGGCTACTTGTTCATCAATTTTTGAGTGAGAAACTCGCTGCATACTAGCTGACAGCCAAATAAACATCTCCCTAAAGTCCAATCCTTTCAATTTTACAGGAGTCCGTTCCACAATTTCGGCGAGACGGCTAATATTAGCACCTTCGACTCCTACCGCAAAAAAAGCAACGCGCTTATTAGTTTCTTCCTCTTTAATCCGCCGTGAAGCGATATCTACAATATCGTCCGATTCCCCTTGGGGTTCTCCATCAGTAATCATAAATACCCACGGCCGATA
This sequence comes from Microcoleus sp. CAWBG640, assembly GCF_020883015.1. Classification (NCBI taxonomy): domain Bacteria; kingdom Bacillati; phylum Cyanobacteriota; class Cyanophyceae; order Oscillatoriales; family Microcoleaceae; genus Microcoleus; species Microcoleus sp. CAWBG640. The sequence continues at coordinate 31,869 of NZ_JAHRFC010000045.1, read as the reverse complement.
ATAGGTAATTCCGTTGTTGCGATATTCCGATTTGCGGGCGGCGATTAAATCTAGCGCTTGCTGAATACCTGCACCCATGTGAGTTTGTCCTTGGGCTTTCAGCAGCGGTGTCTCGAATTGGTCGGCCGTCACGAAATCCTGCACAACTTTGATATGATTGTCAAAGGAAATAATCGCGACTTCGACTCGCTTTTTTGCCAATTCATCTTTAATCAGATCGTCTCTAAAAGTTTGCAGCCCTTCATTCAAGGCATCTATAGGAGCACCTTGCATTGAACCGGAGGTGTCCAACAGGAGGACGCAGGGACAACGCGGTTCAGGGTTTTCGGCAAATTCTACGGCTTCGTCTAGTCTCATGGTTCGCGATTGACCTTGGAGTGGCTGGATTTTTTGGTTTGCTACTTTCTAGCCTAGCAAGTTAGCAACCTATGGAACTGAAATTGCTATGGCGATCGCATTTTACCATTAGTGGGAAATATGAGTGTCAAATATCAAAAAAGCCCTCATCCGAGTTCATCGGCGCTCAAAAAAAGTAAATCATATCAATTCCGGTAACATCGGAATTATTCATCTCTCTTATCTCCCTCTGTGTTCTCTGCGTTCTAGTAAGGTTAAATCATTCCGATGCAGCCGGAAACGATATCATATCAATTCCGGTGGTAGCGTCAGGTAATTGTTAACCCAAAGGCTGCGTTTATCCTGCCCTTCCACCCTTGGACTCCCCGGTTTCGCCAGGGGAGGCCAAGGGCACTGCGCTACTGACTGGTAAGCGGGGGAATGGTTCATGGTTCATGGGGAATTGGAATTAACACCAATAACCAATAACCAATAACCAATTACGAATCACCAATCACCAATCACCAATCACCAATAACTAATCACCAATAACTAATATGAAAAATGTTTCCGAACCCAAAAAAATTAGTGCTTGGGATTTCAAACCTTGGTGGTGTCAGCCTTGGTCGATTCTTTTAACAGGAATTAGCCTGATTAGTGGCAGTTGGCTTTTATTTAAAACTGTTTGGATTACAGTTATAGTGGCGATACCATTATTAGCGTGGATGGGCTTTTTCTTGTTAGTTTGGCCGAGACTCATGCTGTCAAGTGGTATCCTGGAAAAATACCAGGAATCAGCACAAAATGAATAGGAAATCTCTGGATAAAAATTTGGTACACAGAAGATAAATCCTCTTCAATGTGAGCAGGAGCTTAACTTAGAAAATCAGCAATTCTTCTGACAGCTTCTGCCAAAATTGCTGGTGATTCAACTAAGGCAAATCGCACATAGCCTTCTCCAGATTTGCCAAAGCCGGCACCGGGGGAAGCTGCAACTCCTGTGCTTTGTACTAACTCAGTGCAAAATTTCACGGAATCTAAAGCCCAAGGTTCTGGGAGTTTCGCCCAAACGTACATGGTGGCGGGGGGGAATGGCACTTCCCAGCCAATGTCTTGTAAAGCATGGATGAAGGTATCCCGCCGTTGTCGGAAGGTTTCTACACTGGTTTTAACGGTGTCCTGGGACCCTGTTAAAGCAGCGATCGCTCCATTCAAAATTCCTTGGTATTGATTGAAATCTACGGTGGCTTTTACCTGTCGCAGTGCTTCAATGATTTGGGCATTGCCGATCGCGTATCCGACTCGAAAACCACCCATATTGTACGACTTGGAGAGTGTAAAAAACTCGATCGACACGCTTTTATCTGGATCTGCCTGAAAAATAGACGGTGCCATCACTTTTCGATGCTCCTCGTTACCAGGAATATCCTGGTAAGCCCGCTGCTTTGGATCTGCCTCTATGCTAGAATTGCGATCGTCAAAAACCAAATCGACATAGGGGAAATCGTGCACCAAAACCAGCCCGTTTTCCAGACAAAAAGCGACGGCTTTCTCAAAAAAGGCTAAAGGTGCGATCGCAGTTGTCGGATTATGAGGATAACTCAAAACCATCATCTTCGACTGAGCTAAAACTGGTTTGGGAATATCATCAAATACTGGCAAAAACTGATTTTCTGCTAACAACGGCATCGGATAAATTTGCCCGCCAGCCAAATAAACACCCCCCGCGTGGGAGGGATAACCCGGATCGAGCAACAAAGCAAAATCTCCGGGGTTGAGTATAGCTAAAGGCAAATGCGCCGTGCCTTCTTGGGAACCAATTAAAGGCAGCACTTCTGTTTCTGGATTGACAGAAATCCCGAATTTTTGTTGATACCAAGTCGCCGCTGCTTCCCGAAAAGATTTCGTCCCGTTAAACAGCAAATAGCCGTGGGTGCTGGAGTCAGACAGAGAAAGTGCGATCGCCTCTGTAATGTGAGCAGCAGTCGGCAAATCGGAAGAACCTAGAGACAAATCAATCACATTTTTACCGGCGATTCTCGCTAGAGATTTCGCCCAATCCATATCGGCAAATACATTAAATTGTAGAGGTTGTAAGCGATCGGCGAATTTCATATTTTTATCAATTAATTTGGTAATTTTAGTTCCGGTAGATTCGATTTTACTATATTGTTTGTTTCCAAAATCAATGGTTTGTGAAACCAGCCTCTACAACAATTTTTCCAACCGCCTAATGCGATCGCGAAAATTTCTTAAACTCGCGCTTCTGCCTAGATTTGTACTTTGAGCTACAAACTCGGCTATCATTTCAACAATTGGTAATCCTGGAAAAATTGGGCTACTTGGGAATGCAACATATCTCCCATCTTGCAGTACATTAATTTGCAATTGATTATTTTCATACCGCCACAGTTCAGGAACTTGTAAAGCTTGATAAGCATCCAATTGCGTTTTGGAAGTGACATCGATTTCAATTGCCAAATCAGGAGGAGGATCTACTGTTAAATCCACCCGCCGTTTCCCTCTCATTTGCTGATGGTTTTCAATATAGAAACACTGATCTGGTTCCACACCGCTTTTTTGGGTTTCTCGTTTAAAAGTCGTGGAACCAAAGCACTCGCAATCTATTTCTAATTCTTCTAGCAATATTTTCACCATATCACCAATTAGTTCTTTATCTACCTCATGTTCTGGTAAAGGCATCCGAATCTCCAATGTTCCTTGGCTATAAGCTAAGCGCGCGGATCGAGCTTCGCCCATTTCTACTAAAATTGCTTCAAATTCTGACCAACTAATATCGTGTAGCAGCACTCGCTGTCCTAGGGGAATATCGAGCTGTCTGAGCTGAAGTGTTACCATAAGATTTTACAAGTGCGATCGGACCGTGGCTATAGTTTTGTATATAGCCTTTATCTACTGAGTTCATCAACGAGTATATTGCCTTGGGTAGAGCGGGTTTGACCAATAATAATTGCCTAAAACAGACCATCTCATAAACCCGCACCCATCCAAGGACAAATATCTCAACCTTCAAAACTTTCTAAATTAGCCTCTAACAAACTTGTCAATTTTTGTTTAGTAATAGCTCCCTCATGAGACATCACTAATTCAGATTTTTTAAACAGCCTGATAGCAGGGACTCCTTCTATTTTATACTGTTTGACAGTAGCTGGATTGGGGTCAATTTCCATTTTAACCACTTTCAGCCGATCGCTGTAATTTTCTGCGATCCAGTCTATCGAAGGCGATACCAGTTTGCAAGGGCCACACCAAGCAGCCCAAAAGTAGGCAAGCACTGGCTGCTCTGCTTTCAGGACTTCCGTTTCAAACTTTTCGTCGCTAATGACAATTACACTGTTGCTCATGGTTAAAGAATTATTTTTCCTATTTATTGCTACAGCATTGGATCGGTGAAATTTACACAAACTTACTTTCACAGCTTCCCATGACTATTACCAATTTTAAAACATCCTGTCCATTATGGAACGCAAACTGAGGACTGGAAACCGATGACTAATTCTGTTTGGCGTTTAATTCCGCTGCTGGAAGCTTCTGGTACGGTGCAGATGGCGATCGACCAATGGCTCCTGGAACAGCATCTGGCGGGCAAAATTCCGCCAACTCTACGATTTTATACTTGGGCACCAGCGACAATTTCTTTGGGCTATCACCAACGCCGATGGCCAGACTTTTGGGAGCAGCTATCTTGGCGCGGAATGTCTGTAGACTTAGTACGCAGACCAAGCGGCGGGCGGGCTGTGCTGCACCAGGGAGATTTAACTTATGCGGTGGTGGTGTCGGGATTGGCGGGGAGTCGTCTCCAAGCTTATCAGAATATCTGCCAGTTTTTGATTGAAGGTTGGAAGGCGATGGGTGTGGATTTGCACTACGGGGAAGCCGGACGAAATTACATTCACAATCCTAATTGTTTTGGAACTGCGACGGGTGCAGATTTAGTTACACCTGATGGCTATAAGTTAATTGGTAGCGCCCAATTACGCAGGGGCGATGCTATTTTGCAACACGGTTCTATGCGTTTACAGCCGGATTTTGATTTGTTTTATCAAGTTTTTGGAGAAGAATTAATTACCATGAAATTACCTCTAGCTCAAGAGGGAAATGATTTGATGGAAACTGTTATTGAAGCTTTGAAAGTGGCTGCTTGTCGTTGTTTTGAAATACATTTGGAAGTGCAACCACTTTCTGAACGGGAATGGTTGGAAATTAGATCGATTCCGGTTGCACTGTTATAGCAATATAGCAATCACCAAGAGGGAGCATCCAGATTTTGCATAGGCGAAGCATGACCGCAGACAATTTATTAGCGATAACCAGAGATTTACAGCGGTCATGCTTCGCCCCTACGAATATATAGCAGTCCTAAATGAGTCGTAAAGTTTTTTACCCCACCCCAACCCTCCCCTTATTAAGGGGAGGGAGTAAGAAATTCACAAATGATTTAGGATTGCTATATTTGCAAAACACAGATGCACCCGTGGACAATAAACTATGGCTGTGGCTCCATTGGAGCGCTAGGCTCTGGAGAGATTTGCACGATCGGCTCTGTGGCAATTTCGCCCAATTTTACTGAATCTAACAAGCTGGCCCAATCCGCAGTTAGTTTTGCATCCTTGGGATTAGCAAGGCGAGCGGCTGCTAAAGTGCTCAGGGCATCTTGCCAAATCCCATTCTGAGCATAAATAAAGGTTTTTTCCCGCACATCAGCTTTCTCTAACTTACTGCGGATATCTGCACTGAGTTCAACTCGACGCAAAATACCTGTTTCGGATATATCAGCAGATCTGTCTTGAGCGTCGCAAATCAATGCCACAAACCAACGGTAATTTTTGCCTACTTGCAAGGGCGACATATTGCCATTGGCGGGAATACTCACACCTGTTACCCCTGATGAATTGTTGATTTTTAGGGTAGTTTGATAAATCTGTTTCCCGTTTTCATCTTGCAGGACAAACTCGGCTTGTGGTGCATCTGTTTGAGGTAAATAGAAAAAGAATACAGGATATTCTGAGACAGTACGTGCGCTTTTATTTTCTGGTACTAAGGCAGTGAGGTCTATCTTACCCTTGACACATGAACCTGCTGTGCGGGTTACTCTTAGTTTATCGCCGGAAAAGAAAACCTCGTCAGTAGGTTGAACGAACCGCGGTCCTCCCGGTTCAGTCCCTGGTTTCCCTGGAGTGGGCGGAGCCAAGCGTGGCCCTCCCGGTTCAGTCCCTGGTTTCCCATTTATCTTTGGGGATACCTGCCCCATCACTGCGAATTGGGAAACATCAAGTGTGGCTATCAATAGCATGGAGCTAACGGATGTGAGATTGAAAAAAAACTTAGTAAATCTTTTCATTTGATTCATGATTTTTTAGGGATAGATGCTGTCCTTTTATTTGTTCTTTGTTCCCAAAACTCGGTATACATTAACTTTTTGTTCCCTACCTTTCAAAGGTAATGGTCCCCAAGATTCTACTTCAAATTTATCTGCCAGATGCAGCAAGGTTTCTTCTGCAATCAATATTCGGCAAGTGTCTTCTTGTCGATCCTTTTCACAACTTTCCAGCCGAGAGGCAATATTTACGCTGTCGCCGATAACTCCATATTCTAAACGGGTTGTACCTCCCAAACTACCGACCATCACAGGCCCTGTAAAGATGCCTACTCGCATTTTTGCCGACGGTAAACCCCGATCGAGCCAATTTTGATTCATTTGTGGTAAACGGGAACCGATGGCTAGGGCGCAAGAGACGGCGAGGCTAGCATCTTTGGCAATTTCTTCGGGAGTTGTGCGGGGAATCGGTACACCAAATACTGCCAGCATTCCATCTCCAGTAAATTTATTAATCACACCTTGATGTGCTTGGACTTCTTGAGCCATGGCGGATAAATACTCATTTAACCAACTCATTACCACTTCTGGTGGTAGTTTTTCCGAGATTGTACTAAAACCCTGTAAGTCTGTGAGGATGATGGTAGCAATAACTTTTTGGCCTGGTAATAAACCAGATTCGAGTAAATGGACGCGCTCTTTCCACAGAGCATTGGCGATCGCAGGTGAAGTTTGTTGTCCTAATAATTTCATGACAATCCCTTGCTGTTGCTTCGACTGCTCGTACTTATAGGTGACTACGACTCCTGCGGTGATTAAAAGTGCCAGACTAGGCGCCACCAGAGGTATCCATCCCTGTTGCATAAATAGCCAAAATGTGAATCCGAATAACGAGCCGCAAGCTGCGATCGCGCTTCCCATCAAACTCAGGGAATTTTCCAGCCGCCAAGCTAAACAGCCACCGACAGCCCCCCAACCCACAATCCAGCATATTTCTTGCCATTCATCCCAATACCAAAATAGCCCTTTACCGTCTAAAACTGCACTGAGTATTTGGCTAGTCGCCGTGGCATGAATTAATACCCCTGGCATCCGGCGATTTCCACTAGCAGTAGCGCTGTAAGGAGTGTAAAAGATATCTTTTACGGTTAAGGCTGTCACGCCGATGAGGACTATTTTACCTGTCACTAATTTGGGGTCAACTTTTCCTGCCAATACCTCAGTTAGTGTCACGGTATTTGCTATGTTTTCAGCAGAGCGATAATTGAGTATGACTTGATAGCCTTGGGCATCAATGTTATGATAACCTCCTGAGTCCGAACGCAACTGCGAAAATACTGTTTTTCCTACCTGAATTTCATTTTTTTCGGTGAGTTTACCCTCAATTTGTTTACTCTTAAAATAAGCAAAAGCTAGCTGCATTGACAATGAATTTAGTGTCTTTTCACCATCCCCAGCAAACATCAAATTACGACGCACTCTACCATCTGGATCGATGACTAAATCATTAAAGCCTACCCGCTCTTCTGGTATGTTAGGGGGTGGTGGCGCTCGATCGTACTTGGAGTTACCTATGAAGGTAATGGGGATTAATTTCGGGTTTTTCAGTTGAGTTGCTAATTCGGCATTTCCGGGTTCGTAGGGAGTATTGCGAATTATATCTATCCCAATAGCTGTCGGTTCAAAACGCGCTATTTCAGCAATCGCTTTGGCTAAAGTGCGGTCGGTAATTGGCCATTTGCCAATATTATTAATGTCTTGTTCGGTGATTGTTACTACCAGCAACCGGGAGTCAACACCTGCATCAGGACGTAATTGAACCATGAGGTCGAAAGCATTTAATTCCCATGCCTGTAACCAACCTAATTGCCTGACTGCCCCTAGGCTTGCTGTAACGGCTATGCAGGTAATAATCAGAGGTTTGAAGTCAGCGAAGGAGCAGGAATTAGTTAACTTTTTCCAACTCCAATCTCTCTGCTTCAACTGATGATGAAATTGCTGCAAAATTTGGGGCATAATATTTTTTTCAACTCTCCTTGAAAAATTGCACCACATCTTGATTTTTCATAAATGCCCCTGATTAATGCCCAATTTTTAGTTGTCCTGTGCGGTTTTGGCGATCGCACTTAATTGCAATCCCTGGGGATAGCTGTTTTCGGCTTTGCAGCGCTTGATTTCGGCTTCGGAAATGCTGGGTTTGAGGTGTTTTGCCAAAACTTTCATCACGTCACCGCGATCGATCGTCCCCACCACTGAACCGATGGGCGAGAGGACGATGATTCGGGCCAGTTGACGGAATTCCATAGTGCTAATTACTTCGGCTAGGGATGCCTTTTCGGAGACTGTGGGGTTTTTTTCCAGGGGTTTTAAAATTTTGTGCAGAGTCTGCATTTGCCACTGAGTGCGTTCTGTGAAGCGGATATCGTCGATCGACACTAAACCTAAATCCCGTCCATTGGCTGCTGCAACGTAAAATGGCAATGGATTTACTTCTAACAAATATCGATCGGCAAATTCTCGCAAGGTTGAATTTGCATCAACTACTCGAAATTCATGACTCATAACCTCAGCAGCTTTAGTTTTTACCAAGGCTTCTTGCAAGGAAACAAAACGGCTGTAAGCCTTCGCATTACGGATGGCAAACCCGCCGATTAGTGCAATCCACAAACCTCCGTACTCCCGTGCTAGGAAGCATAAAGTTAGCCCAAAAGCCACGGCTAACCAACCTAAAACTTGTCCGATTTTTGCCGCCCAGCGAACACCCGTAAATCGAGAACCAGTGATTTGCCAAATTGCTGCTTTTAAAACCTGTCCTCCGTCTAGTGGCAAACCCGGAATTAAGTTAAATAATCCCAAAACTAGATTGATTTCTGCTACCCTTTCTGTGACTATTGCTAACAAATTTGTTTGTGGCAGAACTTGAGAGCCTAAACCGAGGATTAAAAACAGTCCGAAGCTGACGAGAGGGCCGGCGATGGCTACTTGAAAAGCTTGAGCGGGAGTTTTTGATTCTGAGTCGATGGAGGCAACTCCACCAAATAAGAATAGGGTAATAGAATTCACTTTAATACCTTGGGACATGGCCGCCAAGCTGTGTCCCAATTCGTGCAGCAGTACGGAACCAAACAGCATCAAAGCTACCGCTAATCCGGCACTCCATGCCAAGGCTGGCCCCCACACACTGTAACTGCTAGCATAGGCGCGGGTTGCTAGGGCTAAGATGATAAACCACGAGTAATCTAAAAACAGCGGGATGCCAAATAAGGAGCCGACTCGCCAACCTGTCTGCATGAAGTTTTCCTGGGAAAGGAGAATAAGGAAGAGTTTCTATTATTATATCCTCCGTTCTCCTTTCCCTTATTTTTAGAGCACTCCGGCGTTTCCTAAGCCCAAGATTACTCCAGCCCCGAGTAAGTGGCCGAGGCTGGTTGTTGCTAACAATTCTGGTATGCCAAAGCCTTTGAACATTCCAGGCATGACAAGGGGTAAAGCTGGGCCTTTGCCTCGGTTTTGTTTGTTTATGCCGTAGTAGCCGATCGCGATCGCCAGTAAGTTGCACAAGATCATTGTCAGTGCTACCATTGGGGACCACTCCGGTGTTGAGGGAATGGTCGATTGTGCTACTAACAGCAAAGATGAGTAAATCACGTTATTATGCTCCCGGTCTCACAGATAAATTCAGCTATCAAATTATAAAAAGTGTTTTGGCTTAAACTAAGATTTGTTTTAATAGTTAACAATTGATTGATATTTTGATACAAATTGGCAAGGGAGAAGGGCTGATGCGGGTGAAAATTTGCGGAATCACGAAAGTAGAGCAGGGTATGACGATCGCCGGTTTGGGAGCCCAGGCTTTGGGGTTTATTTGCGTTCCCGCTTCCCCCCGCTATGTCAACCCCGAAACTATTCGTCTAATTGTTGAGCACTTGCCCGCAACAGTCGATCGCATCGGTGTGTTCGCTAATACCACAATCGAAAATATATGTCAAGTAGTTGCTCAATCTAATTTAACAGGGGTGCAGTTACACGGAGATGAAACAGCGGAATATGGCGATCGACTGCGGGAATTGTTACCGAAAATTGAAATTATCAAAGCCCTGAGAGTTAAGACTCCTGAAACTTTAGACATGGCGAATATGTATGCTATTCATGTGGATACTTTACTGCTGGATGCTTACCATCCCGACCAACTAGGCGGTACTGGCAAAACCCTCGACTGGAAAATGTTAGCAGAGTTTCGACCAAGTTGTCCTTGGTTGCTGGCTGGGGGTTTGAGGCCGGATAATGTATTAAATGCGATCGGCAGTTTTGCCGGTAATAATTTTAGCGGTATTGACCTTTCTAGTGGCGTAGAAATCGCCCCCGGAGATAAAGATTTGACAAAAGTTGCCGATTTGTTCGATCGACTAAAAAAATTAACAAGTAACGCAATTAATGACTAGGAAGAAGGAAGGAAGAAGGAAGAAGGAAGAAGGAAGAAGGAAGAAGGAAGAAGGAAGAAGGAAGAAGGAAGAAGAACCCCCCCCTGCCCCCCCCCAAGGGGGGAAATAAGAAGGAAGAAGGAAGAAGAACCCCCCCCCTGCCCCCCCCCAAGGGGGGAAATAAGAAGGAAGAATATTTATAACCAATAACCAATAACCAATAACAAATAACCAATAACAAATAACCAATAACAAATAACCAATAACAAATAACCAATAACCAATGACTAATTACTTAGCACTACTTGCACATCGAGTCACCATGGCTGTTTCAACTATGCCCGATCGCACTGATTGGCTGATTACTTTGCTGCTGCTGATGGCTTATAGTGCGATCGCGCTTCCAATTGGTTTTTGGTCAGGATTTCTGAAAGTAGATCGGCAAACAAGAAGGCGTACAATTATTGGGGTAACAGTGGGCTGTTTGTTCAGTCCTGGCATCAGCGAGGAAATCTGGTTCCGCGTTTTAATGCTACCCCACAAGCAGGAAAATGCTTCTGGGTTAACGCTAGGGCTTTGGGTAAGTCTGAGTTTGGCGCTGTTTATAGTCTACCATCCGCTCAACGGGCTGACTTTTTACCCAGTGGGGCGATCGACCTTTCTCAATCCAGTGTTTTTGCTACTGGCGGCAGTTTTGGGGGTCGCGTGTAGCATTGCATACCTCCAAAGTGGCTCAGTATGGCCGGCTGTACTGATTCACTGGCTGGCGGTGACAGTCTGGCTGCTGCTATTGGGCGGTTACAGGAGGCTATATGGTTAAATATAAAAGTCGAGTACAACTATTTTGTCGCGAGGTATTTAAGTTGTGGCTATCATAGGAGCGATCGTCGGTTTTTTAGTAGGCATCGTAGTTGCTTACTCCTTGGTGGAAAAACGGTTAAACAAGCAAAAACAAGAAAACTTAGAGCAAACTCGCCAAATTGCTGAGGAAATAGAAAGAGCTCACCAGTCTCGGATTCAGCAAACAGTCCAATCTCTGCAAGTAGAACAGGATGAGCGACTCAGACAAGTTACTCTAGAACACGAAAATTTACTCAAACAAGTTACTACCGAACACGAAAATCAGCTCACCAAAATTATTGAAGACCGGGACAATCAGCTCAGACAAGCTACTAGCCAACAGGAGAATTATCTCCGTAACTTAAGTGCAGAATTAGCTGGTAATCATGATTCTCAGTTGCAAGAAAGTATCCAATCATTGCAACAAAAACACGAATCAGAATTACTCAAGCTGGCTGAAGAACTGCATCACAACTATCAAGCTCAAATTGATGATAACCTACAAAATCTACAACAACAACATGAAATTAGGTTGAGAGAAACTGCTGAGGAGTATCAAAACCGCGAAGTGGAGATGCAGTTAAGATTGCAATCTTTGCAAGCAGAATACGAGAGTCAATTAGCAGCAGTTAATCAGCAGTTACAAGCTCACGAAGCCCAGATGCAATTCACCATCAAGTCTTTACAAGAGCAGTATGAAAGTCAGTTAAATCAAACACAAGTGCCGCCGTCACAGTTTCGGGAATTAGAGCCAACAGAAGTGCCACCGTCACAGTTTCGGGAGTTAGAGCCAACAGAAGTGCCGCCGTCACAGTTTCGGGAATTAGAGCCAACAGAAGCGCCACCTTCGCAGTTCCCAGAGTTAGAGCCAACAGAGTTAAATCAAACACAATTTACAGCACCGCCTCAAATAGTCAGACAAACACCAAATTATTCCCTAGCGCAGTGGATGGGAATTGTTCAAAGTCAGGATACAGAATCGCGAAAATTAGCAGCATCTGCTTTAGGTAAAATTGCGGCTGCGAATCCTTTGAGAATAGATAATCAGCGAGCCATAGAAACTTTGGGAAAATTAGCTCAAGATTACGCTCCTGAAGTTCGCCAGACTGCGGTGGAAGCTTTAGGAACGATTAAGTCAGAAAAAGTGATTCCACTTTTGCAAAAAGCTTTGCGAGATACAGACAGCGTTGTGGCTAAATCTGCCAGTGCTGCTCTGAATAAGTTTAAGTTTTATCGGCGCGTTTCCCCCGTAAAAGCAAAAATTAATGCCCTGAAGAAACCCAAGCCTTAAGCCTTTAACCTGTTCCATAATCTGAGGATTCTCACAGTTCGTCATCCTAAGCAGACTCAAAACAGGAAACCTGTCCTCCTTCCCAGGCTCAATTCTGGGAAGGCTGAAACCCAGTCATCATCCCAGCCCCTGGGGTCGCTTCTGAATAGTCAAATATATAGACTTGGATTCTACCACAGATTATGGTAGTTTATTTATTAAGACCCTTTCATTAATCAGTGAAATGTACTTATCCATTGTTGGCGATCGTAATTACATTTTAGGAATAGCAGCAATACTAAAATCCATAGAACTGAATGCTACCACAGACCCCAATCAGTCCGTTAACATTACAGTTGTCTCCACGGGTTTTAATACAGAGCAACAGGAAAAGTTGCAACAGTGCTGCAAATATAAGATTGAATGGCAAGAAGTGAAAGATAATTACAATGAGTTGATGTCGCTTTCTGGTTCTAAACTAACTTACGCTAGATTGGAGCCGGAAAAATACACAAAGGCGACAGAAAGACTAATCTGGCTCGACAGTGATATGATTGTGTTGGACAGCTTAGAGCCACTGTGGAATTTAGATTTTCAAGGAATGCCGATCGCCGCAGCGCTCAATGTCTGGGGTAATCCCAACAACGATCAAGATAAAAACCCTTATTTCAATGCAGGCTTATTAGTTTTCAATATGAAACTTTGGGTTGAAGAAAAATTGTCAGAGCAAATGATTGCTGATGCTAAAGTCAACCTGTGGTCTGATTGCGACCAAGGGACATCAAATTCGGTTTTAGCGGGACGGTGGTATCAACTCGATCAGATCTGGAATAATCCTGATACTGAAGACACTGCTACTAAAGTGATGCACTTTATATCCAGACCAAAACCTTGGGAAAGTCCCGAACCGAATAAATTATGGATGGAGATGTTGTCTCAAACCCCGTTTAAGGATGAACTGGCGAAAATTCAAAATAATTCTGATTGGCTTTTGAATTTAAAGCTCAAATACGCAAGATGGGAGCCTTGGGTAAGGCACCCGATCAAAAAAATCAAGAGTTACTTGAAAAATCGATCCAGGTAAATTACGGAAAAATTAGCTCTCAAGCCCGGTCTTTCTCCACCTCAAATCAACCAATTAGGTGGAGAAACCGGGTTTTTGCGTCCTTGGCTATAGGAGTTTAGTCGATCGCCAAAATATTTAGATAAAAATTATCATCAAAGTCTTGGTAGTGAAGCCAGTAGCGGCAGAACGTTGACAGCAGTTTGCCTGGTAAATTGTATTTTACAACACAAACTAGGCGACAGCACTTAAAATAGTCTGGATTTACCGATACACTGCACCCTTAGCAGGCGATGTATTACCAAGAGTAGGGGGGTTCCGCCTTCAAAATCCTGACAATGGTGCACAATTTCAAATTAATATCACATAACTGCACCATTTTCAGTAAGCTTTGGGTAGAACAGGCTTTCTAGCCTGTTGATAGCAATGGTGCAAAATGTAAAATCGATCGTTAATCTTGTCCAACTACCAATTACGAACCTATGCCCCGTCGCCAAGACTTACAAAAAATTCTGCTAATTGGTTCCGGCCCAATTGTGATCGGTCAAGCTTGCGAGTTTGACTATTCGGGGACGCAAGCTTGCAAAGCTTTGCGAGAAGAAGGTTATGAAGTAGTGCTGGTGAATTCCAACCCAGCTACCATTATGACCGATCCAGAAACAGCCGATCGCATCTACATCGAACCTCTAACGCCAGCCATCCTCGAACAAATCATCGCTAAAGAAAGACCACAAGCAATTTTACCGACAATGGGCGGTCAAACAGCCCTGAATTTAGCAGTTGCGGTCGCTAAGAATGGCGTTTTAGAAAAATACAAAGTTGAGTTAATTGGCGCTAAGCTACCAGCAATTGAAATGGCAGAAGACCGACTGCTATTTAAAGAAGCGATGGCGCGCATTGGAGTAGCTGTGTGTCCTTCGGGAATTGCCAACAATCTAGATGAAGCCAAAGCAATTGGACACCAAATCGGTTCTTACCCGTTAATTATCCGTCCCGCTTTTACAATGGGTGGTACCGGAGGAGGCATTTCTTACAATCAAGAAGAGTTTGAAGAAATGGCACAAGGTGGCATTGATGCTAGCCCTGTCTCTCAAATTCTGATCGAACAATCTTTAATCGGTTGGAAAGAGTACGAACTAGAAGTGATGCGGGATTTAGCAGATAATGTGGTGATTATTTGCTCGATCGAAAATATAGACCCGATGGGAATTCATACCGGGGACTCGATCACAGTCGCGCCGGCCCAAACCCTGACAGATAAAGAATACCAACGGCTGCGGGATGCTTCGATTAAAATCATTCGGGAAATCGGAGTTGAAACTGGCGGTTCTAACATTCAATTTGCGGTGAATCCGGTAAATGGAGATTTCATCGTCATTGAAATGAACCCCCGCGTTTCCCGTTCCTCGGCTTTAGCCTCAAAAGCCACAGGATTTCCCATTGCGAAAATGGCGGCAAAATTAGCAGTGGGCTACACCCTGGATGAAATTTCTAACGATATTACCAAGAAAACTCCTGCTTCTTTTGAACCCACAATTGACTACGTGGTGACGAAGATTCCCCGATTTGCTTTTGAAAAGTTCCCCGGTTCTGAACCGACCCTGACAACGCAAATGAAGTCAGTGGGAGAGGTAATGGCGATCGGGCGTAGCTTCAATGAATCTTTCCAAAAAGCGCTGCGAGGATTAGAAACTGGTCGGGCGGGTTTCGGTTGCGACAAACCCGAAAAGTTGCCTAGTTTGGAACAAATTCGCGCCGGATTGCGGACACCAAATCCCGATCGCATTTTCACAGTTCGCCACGCGATGATGATGGGAATGTCGGTGGAAGACATCTTTGAACTCACAGCAATTGACCCTTGGTTTTTGGACAAAATGCAGGAATTGCTGGAAACTGAAAAGTTCATGAAGCGGACTCAGTTACAACAGTTGACCAAAGACACAATGTTTGCTATCAAGCAGTTGGGATTTAGCGATCGCCAAATTGCTTACGCGACCAAAACATCAGAAGATGAAGTTCGCACTTATCGCAAAAAATTAGGCGTAACACCGATTTACAAAACCGTTGATACCTGCGCCGCCGAATTTGAAGCATTCACGCCTTATTACTATTCTACCTACGAATTGGGAACAGCAATTTGGGAATTAGGCGATGAAGAAAAGAAGATTTCACCAGTGGCTCACAGTCTCACCCCAGAGTCAGAAGTTTTGCCTTCTACTAAGCGCAAAGTAATGATTTTAGGCGGTGGCCCTAACCGCATCGGACAGGGAATTGAGTTTGATTACTGTTGCTGTCATGCTTCCTATTCCCTAGGAGCAGACGGGTTTGAGACAATCATGGTTAACTCCAACCCAGAAACGGTTTCGACGGATTATGATACCAGCGATCGCCTGTATTTTGAACCTCTAACCAAAGAAGATGTTCTCAACATTATCGAGGCGGAAAATCCAGAGGGAGTCATAATTCAATTTGGCGGACAAACCCCGTTAAAATTAGCACTGCCTTTACAAAAAGCCCTCGAAAATCATCCAGATGTACAAACAAAAATCTGGGGAACTTCGCCGGATTCCATTGATACTGCTGAAGACAGAGAAAGATTTGAAAAAATTCTGCGACAGTTGAATATTCAGCAAGCTGCTAATGGTTTGGCCCGCAGTTTTGAGGATGCTTTAATCGTAGCTCAACGGATTGGTTATCCAGTAGTAGTCCGCCCCAGCTACGTGTTAGGCGGCCGAGCCATGGAAATTGTTTATTCCGATACGGAATTGGAACGTTACATGACCTATGCGGTGCTGGTAGAACCAGACCATCCGATTTTAATTGACAAGTTCTTGGAAAATGCGATCGAGGTAGATGTAGACGCGATCGCCGATATTACAGGAAATGTCACCATCGGGGGCATTATGGAACACATTGAGGAAGCGGGAATTCACTCCGGCGACTCTGCTTGTACCATCCCTTACCAAACACTTACTGAAGTAGCTTTAGAAACAATTCGCCGCCAGACAGTGGAATTAGCCAAAGCCCTGAAAGTGATCGGGTTGATGAACATTCAATTTGCGGTTCAAGGAGAGCAAGTTTTCATTTTGGAGGCGAACCCGCGGGCTTCTAGAACAGTGCCTTTTGTCTCCAAGGCGATCGGAGTACCCCTAGCAAAAATGGCCTCGCGGGTAATGTCTGGTCAAACTCTGGAAGCTTTAGGTTTTACTAAAGAAGTTGTACCCACTCACGTTTCGGTGAAAGAAGCCGTACTACCCTTTGCCAAGTTCCCTGGAACCGATACTTTGTTAGGGCCAGAAATGCGATCGACTGGCGAAGTCATGGGGATTGACACCGATTTTGGCAAGGCCTTCGCCAAAGCTCAATTGGGTGCTGGACAAGTCATGCCCCTGTCAGGAACTGTACTGGTTTCCATGCGCGATCGGGACAAACTACCAGTTGTACCAGTTGTCAAGGAATTCTTGGAATTAGGTTTCAAAGTAGTAGCCACTCATGGTACTCGCAAAGTATTGGAAGAGCAAGGTTTAGATGTAGATTTGGTCTTAAAACTCCATGAAGGGCGGCCGAATTTGTTGGATTCGATCAAGAACGAGAAAATTCAACTAATTATCACCACACCTTCTGGTGAAGAGTCCCGCGCCGACGGCATCTTTATCCGTCGCACAGCATTAACCTACAAAATTCCCATTATTACCACCATTGCGGGTGCGAAAGCGACGGCGGCGGGAATTCGATCGCTCAAATCTAACCCCATGGAGGTAAAAGCAATTCAGGATTATTACCCCTAAATTTCCATCGCCCTTGCCTTTTTGAGCCATGGCTGATTCACATTTTGCTTAACCAAATCAGGCTTGACA
>NZ_JAHRFC010000045.1:8009-14644 GCF_020883015.1 Microcoleus sp. CAWBG640 | reverse complement strand
TCGATCGCTCAAATCTAACCCCATGGAGGTAAAAGCAATTCAGGATTATTACCCCTAAATTTCCATCGCCCTTGCCTTTTTGAGCCATGGCTGATTCACATTTTGCTTAACCAAATCAGGCTTGACAGGAGGGTGGGGCGTAGGTAGAAATTAATTTTCAGGTAGTAGAGTAGATCGATCGCCTTTGATTCAATCCTCATCAAAACACGGCCCCCAGATTTATCTGGGGGCTAAATTATCTATACCTAAAACAAGATAAATTTAAACGCATTGAGTGTCAAAATTCAAGTAGCGAAATGTTAACGAGAGACTCCCTGGGAATTGCCACTCCCACTCACCCACTCTAAAAATCCTTGAAACGGCTGCTGTCGCGGTAACGATTGTTCCGTTGTCACGATCGCAAATCCCAGAAATACAGCACTTCCCAAAAGAGCCAACAACGGCAAATGCTTCCCAATCCCCAAATCGCGCTGAATGCGAGCTAGAGGCCGACTCTCGCGCCTGAGCATCTTCCCCACCGTTAATTGTTTCAGGCTAAAAGGATCGCGGACAAAATGGCCACTCCAACTAATTACCAAATGGGAATGACAGTGAGGACAACTGAATAGTCCGCTAACCATCCCCACAGCGCCGACGATGCTGGAACGGTTGCAAATCGGACAAGTGACAGAATGAGTGTTGTAGGTGGGAGCGTTCATAACTGTTTTTCTTGAGTAAAAAACCAATAACCAAGAGAGAGGGTGCGCTAATGCCTAGGGCATATACCTAAAGAGGTACTTTTCCTTAATTCCTAGTTTACCTCTGATATCCGCGCGATCGGATCTCAATTCATTGTAAAACCTTTAAATTTCCAATCCTGTAAACTCTGCAAGTCTCGGCCACAGGTGAGGTTGTATTGAAGAGGAGTAATGGTAATTTTATGGTCGCGAATAGCTTGTACATCCGTAGGAATATCCAGCAAATCAGAGGTTTCTGAAGTTTCTTCCACATCTTCTAACAATTCCCCAGCTAGCCAATAATAAGTTTTGCCGCGCGGATCGGTGCGCTTTTGAAATATATCGAAATAGCGGCGAATCCCTTGACGGGCGATCGCAACTCCGGTAATTTCTGCTTGTTTAACCGCTGGTATATTCACATTCAACAACATGGGTTTTGCCATCGGTTGTTTTTCCAACTGTGAGAGCAAAGTCACGGCAAAATTTACTGCCGGCTCAAATTCCAAAGAAGCATAGCTCGCAAGGCTGAAAGCAATGCTGGGAATCCCTTCCATAATGCCTTCCATCGCCGCCGAAACCGTCCCGGAACAAATGATATCCGTTCCTAAATTCGGGCCGTGATTAATACCGGCCAGAACAAAATCTGGCGGTTTGTCCAGTAAAGCCCACAAAGCTAGTTTCACGCAGTCCGCGGGAGTACCGGAACAAGCCCAAGCTTTGATTGCTGGGTCAAAAATAGATTCGACAATTTCGGCGCGGATGGGTTGGTGCAGGGTGAGACCGTGACCTGTCGCCGACCGTTCTCTGTCGGGACAAACTACGCTTACGTCATGACCAGCGGCGGCGAGTGCGTTGGCGAGGCTGCGAATGCCTTGTGCAAAGATGCCGTCGTCATTGCTAATTAGAAGTTTCATGAAAAGTTTTGTAGGCCACATGACAATAGTAAACTAAATTCAAGTCTGGCGATCGCTTTGGTCTCTAATTACCAATTACCGACTAAAATCTCAAATGTAAAATCAACCAGCCACTCGCACTCAAATTGCGCTAAACTCAGCTTGGCTCCAACAGCCATCAATCTAAAATCTAAAATCTAAAATCTAAAATCTAAAATGACTGTCCAGAAGAGCGACATTGAAACCCAACTAGAAACCCTAGGCCAAGAAGCCAAAAGTGCGATCGCCACCACCAATACCCTCGAACAACTAGAACAGTTGCGCGTCAATTACCTAGGTAAAAAAGGTCAACTCTCTCAAGTTTTAGGCATGATGGGCAAACTGCCGCCCGAACAGCGACCGAAACTAGGTGCGATCGCCAACACCGTCAAAGAAGCCCTACAAACCGATTTAGAAGACAAACGCACCTCCCTCCAAACCGCCCAAATCCAAGCCAAACTAGCCTCAGAAACCCTCGATGTCACCATGCCTGGGATTTTTCGTCCCCAAGGCAGAATACACCCCTTAAACAGCGTCATAGACCGCGCTTTGGATATCTTTGTTGGCCTCGGCTACACCGTAGCCAACGGCCCGGAAATGGAAACAGACTATTACAATTTTGAAGCACTAAACACCCCGCCAGACCACCCAGCGCGGGATATGCAAGATACCTTTTATCTCCCAGGCGGAAACCTGCTGCGAACTCAAACATCCTCGGTACAAATTCGCTACATGGAACAGCACAAACCCCCGATTCGGATTGTCTCTCCAGGCCGCGTTTACCGCCGCGATACCGTCGATGCTACTCACGCCGCCGTCTTCCATCAAATAGAACTTTTGGCCATAGATGAAGGGCTGACCTTTACTGACTTGAAAGGCACAATCAAAGAATTTTTGCGACAAATGTTCGGGCAAGATTTGCCCATTCGTTTTCGCACCAGTTATTTTCCGTTTACAGAACCGTCTGCCGAAGTAGATTTGCAGTGGAATGGTAAATGGCTAGAAGTTTTAGGATGCGGCATGGTCGATCCTAATGTTCTGAAAGGAGTTGGTTTAGACCCGGAAAAATACAGTGGTTTTGCCGCCGGTTTTGGTGTCGAGCGCTTCGCAATGGTACTGCATGAAATTGATGATATTCGTCGGGTTTATGCCAGCGATTTGCGCTTTCTACGCCAATTTTAATTAACCATAGAGCCGTGATTTAAGATGACACCAGAACTAATTTTTACAGTAGGAAACCTGTTCGTTTTGCCCTTCTGGGCAATCATGATTTTACTACCAAACTGGGGAATCACTCGAAAAATGATGAATTCCTTCATCCCCTTTGTAGTGCTCGCCCTGATGTATATCTATTTGTTTGTTACCAGCATCACCCCAGAAAATGCTGCCGCTTTGTCAAATCCCAAACTAGCAGATATCGCCAAATTTCTTGGGGAAGAAACCGCCGCAGCTACAGGATGGATACATTTTTTAGTGATGGACTTATTTGTCGGGCGTTGGATTTACTTAGAAGGACAACGCACCGGAGTTTGGACGATTCATTCCCTCGCATTGTGTCTATTTGCAGGTCAGATGGGATTGCTTTCTCACATTCTTCTTCCTTCTTCCTGAATTTCCCCCCTTGGGGGGGGCAGGGGGGGGTGACTTCTTCCTTCTTCTTAAAATCGAATTGTCGGGTGCGTCAGGAGAGTTTTTTAAACAATTTTTAAGGTTCTGGAACTGACGCACCTTACCAATTCAGCCCATGTTACGAAGTCCTTTGCAATTGCTTGTTAACCTTGAGAATTTTTTTATCAAAATACTCTTGTCTGTGTCCCAATCTTTTAGCCACATCCAAGGCTTTTTGATAAGCTTCTAAAGCTTTGTTGTAGGTTTTCATCTCCTGATAAACTTGACCAAGATTATCATAAGCATTCATCAATCCATACAAGTTATAAGCCCGTTCTTCTAACAGTAACTGCATTTGATAAATCCGCAAAGTCGGTTCCCACTGTTTTTGCGATCGATAAAGCAATGCTAATTTTTCCAACGCTTCGCTAGCGTGGGCATACTGTTGAATGGGGACGGCTAAATTGTATGCTTCCTGATAGTATTGAGCCGCTAAATTGATTTGACCTAGGGTTTCGTAATCCGCAGCGATCGCAATTTTTAGCGGTGGTACAGCGTTAGGATTTTGCAGATTCATATATACTGATACCAATTTCTCCCTAGCTGCGATCGCCTTCAGATGTTGTTTTGACTGGTGGTAAACATAGGCCAACTGTCTCAGAGAATCCACCTCAGTGGGAGGAGTTACAGCCACAGGAGACGCACCATTCCCCGCCACCACAGGCGGAGTCGAAACCACAGAGTTTGCAGCAAATAAAGCGCGATTTTCCTGAATTAAACTTGCCAATTCCTCATACACAGCAGCAGCTTTTTCATAACTCAACCAATTGATATGAATTAGCCCCATCGCCTTTAAAGTCTGACCCTCAGCCAAAATATCCTGTTGCTGCCGCGCATTGTCAAGAATTTGTTGATAAACTTCTATAGTCGGGCCCTTAGCACGCACTTGTTGAAAAGCAGCAGCCAAAACTCGCAGTAAATCAATATCAACTGGTACCTGAGATTTGACTTGTTTTTGAATTACTTGGAGCCGTTGAGTAATAAACTGTAATTCAATGGTTTTACTGTTACTCCAAGCCACACTTCCTACCCGACTCAAAGCAGCAATTTCCACCGCCGGGCCCAGATAGCGTCGCAGGCGCAATTCTCGGAACCAAATATCAAAAGCACCCACTCCATCTCCAGCTTGCAGTTTAGCCAAGGCTTCTAAGTTTAAGCCATCTAAAGCCACACTCAATTCATCCCGCTGAGTGCTACTCAAAGATTCATTGGTGGGAGTTAAGGGATCGGGTGTGGTAATCTCTAACGGATTAGGAGAAAATTGATCCAAACCTGGTGGAGTGGTTTGAGCGCTAGCAATTGAACTAGCACAAAGCCAACAGAAAAGCAAGCACCCGATGGGTACAGAAATTCCCATCCTCAAAATTTGGTGGGAGCGAACCCCTATCGATTCCCGAAACATCAAGTTTTGCATATCTACAAAACGGTATATATTATGTCACAAAGATGGCACAAAAGCCAAGAATTGAACCAAAACAGCCCCATAAAAATTACCGCACTGAGCAATTATTTGGATTTTAAGAGCCTGGGCGATCGCATTTTACGCTTATTCAGTTTAGCCTTAATTTTGTTAACTATTTGCACAGCTTGTGCACCGCCTCCCGCAGCAGCAAAAGACCGCTCTTTCCCGGAAATCTCCCTAGAATTTCTGGGAGACTACCAATTGCCAAAAATTAATTTTGAAGGAGTCCCCGTCGGAGGCTTATCAGGAATTACCTACGACTCCAAAGGAATAAGCCCAGGGACTTCCCAAGGTTATCGTTTTTACGCTATTTCCGACGACCCCAGCGAAAACGGAGAAGCCAGATTTTACAGTCTCCGACTAGACCTCAAATTAGGAGATGCAGCCAATATTCGTCTGAAAAAAGTTGCTGTTGAATCTGTTACTTCTCTCAAAAAAGCAGATGGCCAAACATTCTCTTGGGGTGCAATCAATCCTGAAGGTATCGCTCTTTCTCCCCGCAATTCCGTCTTTGTCGCCAGCGAAGGTGTCACTCACGTTGGCATTCCTCCCTTTGTCGGAGAATTTGACCTCAAAACTGGCAATTGGCTGGGGGAATTACCAATTCCCCAGCGTTATCTTCCCGATGCTAGCGATGAGAAACAGCAGCAAGGAGTCCTAGATAATTTGGGATTTGAATCTCTGACAATTGACCCCGAAACTTTTAGTCCAGGCGGTCTCGATCCGTTTCGTTTGTTTGTGGCCACAGAAGCGCCTTTAATGCAAGACCTAGACCCGGAAAATGCTAGTAAAATTCGGATTTTACATTATATCCTAGTCAACAAAACACCGCAATTAATCTCGGAAAATCTTTACACTTTAGACCAAGTTCCTTTAAGTATTTTAAACGGTTTAACAGAATTAGTAACTGTTGGTGGCGGTCAATTTTTGAGTTTAGAGCGTTCCTTTGGGCTTTCAGGATACGGCGCGCGGATTTATCAAGTTGCAGTGGGAGCCGCTACAGATACTTCGAGAATCAAGAGTTTCAAAGGGGGGTTGTCTGTAGTTGAACCTGTGAGGAAAAAATTGCTCTTAGACTTGAGCGAATTAGGAATTCCGTTGTATAACTTAGAAGGAATGACCTTGGGGCCGCGCTTGCCTGATGGTAGCCAAAGTTTAGTTTTAGTCAGCGATGACAGTTTTGATGAAGCACAAAAAACTCAGTTTATTTTGTTGAGTCTCAAAGGCAAATATTAGGGGATATGGGCTGGCTATGATCCGTTCCCCACAATCAAATCCCGTCTTTGTGGAATAGGGCCGAAAGCTGTTAGTGTCAACAATTGCTTGAAAGCATGGTGTGTATTTATCCTCGTCTCTAGAGGGGAGGTAGAGCTGACACACCCCCAGCCCCTCTAGAGATAGAGAGGGGAGTTGGATCGGACACACCCCCAGCCCCTCTCTAGAGGGGAGCTAGAGCCGACACAGCCCCAGGCCCTCTCTAGAGGGGAGCTAGAGCCGACACACCCCCTCTAAGCGAGGGTCTGGGACTCTCGATCCGGTTCCCCTCCTGGGAGGGGCTAGGGGTGGGTCTTTTACCAGCTATTATTCCCCATCGTCGTTTTTTTCAGAATGAAACAGCCCTGCCCCAGACCCTCTAAGCGAGGGTCTGGGACTCTCGATCCGGTTCCCCTCCTGGGAGGGGCTAGGGGTGGGTCTTTTACCAGCTATTATTCCCCATCGTCGTTTTTTTGAGAATGAAACAGCCCTGCCCCAGACCCTCTAAGCGAGGGTCTGGGACTCTCGATCCGGTTCCCCTCCTGGGAGGGGCTAGGGGTGGGTCTTTTACCAGCTATTATTCCCCATCGTCGTTTTTTTGAG
>NZ_JAHRFC010000045.1:0-7909 GCF_020883015.1 Microcoleus sp. CAWBG640 | reverse complement strand
AATGAAACAGCCCTGGGGATTAGGGAGGATATCTGTGACTGGCTTTCAGGCTTAAGTTGACACTAATGGCCCGAAAGCCGGTTCCACAAAAACCTTATAAATCAGTTAATTTTAAATAAGTTTAATTAACAAAGATGCCAACTCGTCACACATTAGTTTTGCCAGAAATCGAAATTTCTTACTTAGAATGGCAACCAAAAACGGCATCACAACAAGTTCCGCGCTTGCTGTTGTTACATGGTTTAGCCGATAGTGCAGTTGTCTGGACGAGTCTGGGAAATTATTTGTCAAACCACTACCATATTGTAGCGCCAGATATGCGCGGACATGGAGAGAGTAGCAAACCAGATATGGGTTATACTTTTGAAAGTGCGATCGCCGATTTAGAAGCTTTGATGGCACACCTTAACTGGCCCCATGCTCACATTCTCGGACATTCTTGGACGGGAAAGCTAGCGCCAATTTGGGCCAGACAAAATCCCGATCGCTTTTGCAGTATGATTTTAGTAGACCCCATCTTCATCACTAAACTTCCCGCTGTGATGAAACTCACTCTACCACTTCTTTACCGCAAATTAGATTGTCTCAAATGTATGGGCCCCTTTCCGACTTTATCCGCAGCGGAAACAGCAGCCAAACTCTCAGGAGAATATGCAGCTTGGAGTGAGATGCAACAAATTGTATTCCAACAGCAAATCGAGCAAAAATCCGATGGTACTTGGGGTAGTAAATTTGTGATTCCCGCCCGCAATCAGATATTTACAGAAGTGATGCAAGTAGCTGGTTTAACTGAAAATATTGACATTCCCACTTTGTTGATCCAGCCAGAAAAAGGTGTGAATCGTATGGATTGGCAAATCCAGCCCTATCAGAGATACTTGAAAAATCTTACCATACAGAAAGTACCGGGAAATCACTGGTGTTTTTTGGTAGAACCGGCAACTTTTAATCAGACTGTGGCAGAATTTTTAGATACAACAAAATCATGAGTTTAGAAATTATAGCCCATCGGGGTTTTTCTTCGATCGCCCCTGAGAATACCTTAGCAGCTTTTGAACAGGCGATCGCCCGTGGCGCTCATTCCATCGAATTTGACATCCAGCTATCGGCTGACAGCATACCAGTCATTTTCCACGACACCACACTCGATAGGATTACCGGTGTTTCTGGTAAAGTCAGGGACAAAAACTTACCCCAATTGCAGTCACTGGATGCAGGTAAATGGTTCAGAGATGAATTTTCAGGACAAAAAATCCCCACCTTAACAGCAGCATTGCCTATCCTCAAACAAGTTGACAAATTTCTCTACTTTGATGTCAAACCCCACTGCGAATGGTCTAATTCAGAAGTAGCAGATTTTGTCAATACTTTGCAGGAGGCCGGAATCGCAGAAAAATGCGTGATTACTTCCTTTAACGATGGATTTCTCGAACAAGTGCGCCAAATAGCTGATGATTTGCCACTCGGACATATTGTTGCTAATCTGGAAGCGTACCAAGCTCAATTGGCTCAAGCTGTAGTTAAGGGCGATCGTCTGATTAGCACTTTGTATAGTGTTTTGCTGGCAAATCCTGCACTGATTGCCGAAAGCCGCAGTCAGGGAGTTGACATTGTGGCCTGGACGGTGGACGATCGAGAAGATTTGCAAAAGTTACTTGATTTAGGAATAACACGGATTGTGACTAATTGTTTGATATAATTTTTTTCGCTACCAATGAATCCCGATCTAAGCCGATAATAGATGAATTACTTTCGCAAAAAAATCCACGAAATGTCTGGCTATGTACCAGGGGAACAACCACCACTAGGTACTAAAATTATTAAACTCAATTCTAATGAAAATCCCTATCCACCTTCTCCACAAGCTTTAAAAGTGCTTCAGGAAATAGACGGGGAGATACTGCGACGCTATCCCGACCCTACTGGTAAACAATTCCGCATCGCAGCTAGTCAAGTCTTGGGAGTTCCTGATGATTGGATTGTCGTAGGTAACGGTAGCGATGATTTGTTAAACTTGATAGTTCGCGCTGTGGGTGAAACTGGTAAACAGGTAGTTTGTCCTTCCCCCACCTATGTATTGTATCGCACTTTGGCAGAAATTCAAGATGTGGAATTTGTCGAAATTCCCTATCCCGATGACTATCAGTTACCTGTTGATTTACTAATAGCAGCCCAAGGTGCTGTCACTTTTGTGGCTTCACCAAATAGTCCATCGGGAACGGCGATACCTTTAGCATATTTGGAGCAACTAGCTAGGGGTTTATCTGGCATTCTGGTGATTGATGAAGCTTATGTGGATTTTGCAGAAAATCATGCTTTGGAGTTGACAAAAACCTACAATAATGTTATAGTTTTGAGGACGCTTTCTAAAGGTTACTCCCTAGCCGGATTGAGGCTGGGTTTTGGCATCACAAATCCTGCCTTGATAGCTGAGTTAAATAAAATTAAAGACAGTTATAATGTGGATGCTTTAGCTTATCTAGTGGCTGCGGAGGCGATCGCCGATCAAACCTACAAAACAGCCAATGCCGAAAAGATTAAAGCTTCACGACAAACATTAGCCCTCAGCCTCCAAGAATTAGGCTTTGACATTTTGCCATCCCAAACCAACTTTTTGTTAGTCCGTCCGCCCCAGGGCGATGCGGAAAGGATTTATCAAAGACTGAAACAAGAAGGAATATTGATTCGATACTTCAATCAACCCCGATTAGCAGATAAGTTGCGAATTACTGTAGGTACGGAGGCACAAAATCAAATATTAGTTAAAATTTTGACCGAAATTTTATAAATAACTAGATACACAAAAAAAATAACATACACACAGTCCTGATTTGTTAAAGAAGTCGGGACTTTCACCAAGGAGTTAAAATTAATTTATGTGAATAAATATTGACGTATTTACCTAAAAATGTTAAACACAGCTAGATGTGGAAAGACCAAAAGACCCATCCACTTTTTTGCTATATTGACGTGCAATTAAGATAATGATTGTGGTGAATTGAGGAGTTGAACGTAATGACAAACATCAATGGTTGGAACAAACCCGCTGTATTGCTGAGCGCGATCGCGATCGTCGTCGGTAGTCTGCCCGCAAATAGCATCCCTGCGGTAGCTGAATCAACATCCAATATCAGCGAAAATATTTCCTTCACAAATAGCCCCACCTTTCAAATAGCCCAAGCTGGGAGCCTTTGTCGGAAAGTTACTCCCAAAGAAGGCTTGACTGTGCGCCAGGGTCCAGAAACCAAAGCTGCTAGAGTTGGCGGTGTCGCCATGAACACTCAAGTAACCTTGGCTAGCGGCGCGACTACCATTAAAGGCTCCGACGGCCGCCTCTGGATGGAAATTACCGCTCCGGTAAAGGGTTATGTGGCAGTTGGATATCCCAATAACGATGGTAATTTAGTTTCCTGTACCACAGGAAGCGCCGTGACTCCGAGTCCTTCCCCCGCACCAGCCCCCGCCCCAGCACCAGCACCCGCCCCAGCACCAGCGCCCGCCCCGACACCAACGCCAAAACCCACACCAGCGCCGATGCCGGCCCCAGCACCAGCGCCCGCGCCCGCCCCGATGCCTGCCCCGATGCCTGCCCCAGCGCCAGCACCAGCGCCCGCCCCAGCACCAGCGCCAGCACCAGCGCCAGCACCCGCACCAGCCCCAGCGCCCGCCCCTGGCCCTGTAAGTCTGTGCCGCCAAGTAGAACCTCGTGTAGCACCAAATGGTCTAATTATCCGCGCGGATGCTTCCAAAACTTCTGCGATTAAAGGTAGCGTCGCGGCTAACGGCAAAGTAACGCTGGTGCCCAATTACCAATCTGTCAAAGATAAGAATGGAGAAAATCGTAATTGGGTGGAAATTTCCGCCCCTGCGCCTGGATTTATATCTGCTGGCAATTTGATTATGTGCAAGTAAGATGAGGTAATGGGTCATGGGTCATAGGGCATGGGGTATGGGGCATTACTAATTACCTATTACCCATTACCTATTACCCATTACCTATTACCCATTACCTATTACCTTGTTCCATAAAGTTTCATCAATAAGTCCTCTACTCACTATTTTTGTTCAGGATGGGCTGCTTCCGGGGAATCTGCACCCATTTGATTGATAGTAGCAATTAGCTGATATAGCCTGCCTATATGTCGCTGGTTGAAATGCAATATTAGCCTTGGTAAATGGAAACTTTCGTCTCCGACTTCTGCTTGTAAAGCTTGACTTTTTTCAATTTTACCCTGGATTAAAATATCGCTGAAATCCGTATTTAACCGATCGACACTATCATCAGAAAGCTCCGACTTCAACCGAATTACCAGTTTTTCATTCACGTAGCGACACGAGTGATAAACTAGATAAAAATTGGCGATCGCCTCGCAGGCTAATTCCACATTATCTGTCACCGTATATAAACTGCGATCGTCGCCGGAAATCAAACCCCTCCCCCGCAATTGTTTTTGTACAAAAGCATCCAAATCCTGCCAATAATCGCCACCTGGTCGATCGATTAACACCACAGGAGCGGGTCCAAACTTACCCGTTTGAATCAAAGTCAGACACTCAAAAGCCTCGTCCAGAGTACCGAAACCGCCGGGAAACAGAGCCAAAGCATCGCTTTCCCGCAAAAAAAACAACTTGCGAGTGAAAAAATATTTAAAATTGAGCAATTTGCCATCACCGGCAATGAAAGGATTAGAACCTTGCTCGAAAGGCAAATTAATATTCAGTCCAAAAGAATGTTCAGCAGTGGCCCCCTCATTCCCTGCTTGCATGATGCCCCCGCCACCGCCAGTAATCACCATAAACCCCTGTTGGGTAATGGCTGTCGCAAAATCTTTGGCTATCTGATATTCGGGCGACTCCGGGGACACCCTTGCCGAACCAAAAATCACTATTTTGCGAACGTGACGGTAAGGATAAAACATGGAGAAAGCCTTTTCCATATCTCCCAGAGATGCGGAGATAATTTTCCAGTCTAGGCGATCTAGATCCTCTCCGGCTATTCTCACTAGAGTAGAGAGCGATCGTCCGATCCACTCTTGGTGCTTCAACAGAGGCAAGTGATTAATCAAATCTATCACCTTAGCCTGGAGAGATTCAAAAGCTTTGCCAGACGGAGAAGGAATCATGAATTTTTATGTAACTGCAACAATTAATAGCAACTTAACATCGAGGGTACAACCACACTCATCTGCCACAAGTAGTGTTCAGGAATCAATTAACCTAGGTTCGATCCTGTTCCTGCAAGGTACTTTTTCTCAAAGATATCCTTAATTCCAGGAAAGGTCTTGGAATATGGCATGAAACTGTTACCGATATGAAGACCTCTGGCAAATGTAAGTTATTGTTAACAAATTCAGAAAAAGTCTTACTGTTAATCAACCTCCCAGTCACTACCCAATTTGGATATATTTGGGTAGATTGTGGTAGATCTTCAAAAGTGGTTAAATGTACTTTTCCAAAGTGTTAGCCAGAGTAGTTTTCGGAACTGCCCCAACCACCATATCCACCCGTTGACCGCCCTTAAATATCATCAGTGTTGGAATACTGCGGATACCGTATTGGCTGGCCACGTTAGGATTTTCGTCGGTATTAACTTTTACTACCTTCACCTGTCCATCAAATTGCTGAGCAATTTCATCTACGACAGGGGCGACCATCCTACAGGGCCCGCACCAAGGAGCCCAAAAATCAACTAAAACTGGAACTTCGCTATCGAGCACTTCCTGCTTGAAGGTAGAGTCGGTTACTTGCGCGGCTGCTGACATCCCTAGCCATCCTTGTAAATACTATTTCTCGGTTTATAATTCTAGCAAAAAGTGTAACCAGTCGCACTAAATATTTTAGGACGAAGAAGCAAGAGGACACAAGGTCCAAAGAAGAGGGGACAAGGTAGAAAGTGGGCGATCGAGCGACAACCCGTTATCAAAACCCTCAAACCCTTACTGAGCCAGTAAAAACTCGAACTTTGTTACAAAAGGAACCGCCCAAACAGTAGTTCGGGCGGAGTGTGGTGTGAGGAGTGAACGGAAACTTGTGTCTCCGCTTACTCTATTGTGACATCTCCTCCTCGATAATTCCACAACATTATGTAAATTTCGAGACTATCTCCCAAAATTTGTAAAGGTAAGCTTGTACGTTGCAAGCAAATCTACTTACCCATACCCAATTGCTGAGCTTTTTGATAGACCTTACCCTCCGTCAGCAGAGAAGGAGCAATCACAACTTCCACTTGCTGCATCTCCTTAAGGTCTTTAGCACCAAGGGTTCCCATGCTAGTTTGCAGAGCTCCTAACAAGTTGTGAGTCCCATCGTCGAGTTGGGCCGGACCTCGGAGAATCTGCTTCAAAGTACCCGTTGTCCCCACGCGAATGCGAGTGCCACGGGGCAAAACGGGGCTGGGGGTTGCCATCCCCCAGTGGAATCCGCGGCCGGGGGCTTCTGCGGCCCTAGCGAAGGGAGAACCAATCATCACGCCATCAGCACCACAAGCAATGCACTTACAGATATCGCCACCGGTAATTAAACCACCATCAGCAATCACTGACACGTATTTGCCTGTTTCGCGATAGTAGTCGTCCCGCGCTGCGGCACAGTCTGCTACTGCTGTTGCTTGGGGAACGCCCACACCCAGCACACCGCGGGAAGTACAAGCAGCTCCGGGTCCAATGCCTACCAGAATGCCAGCAGCGCCTGTTTTCATTAAATTGAGGGCGACTTCGTAGGTGACGCAGTTGCCCAAAACTACTGGTATCGGCATCTCTTGACAAAATTGAGTTAAGTCTAGAGGCGCTACCGATTCCGGGGCCAGAAAAGCTGTTGATACTACAGTTGCTTGTATGAAAAATATATCAGCTCCGGCGGCGGCAACTGTTGAGCCGTATTTGCTCGCCCCCGCGGGGGTAGCGCTGACGGCCGCAATCCCTCCTCCCTCTTTAATTTCTTTGATTCGCTGACCGATTAATTCTGGCTTGATCGGTTCGGCATAGAGTTGCTGCATCAAGGAGACGAATTCGTGGTTCCCGACAGAAGCGATGCGCTCTAATATTGGCTGGGGGTCGGCATAGCGGGTGTAAATTCCTTCTAGGTTGAGGACTCCCAGTGCTCCCAATTCCGACAGTAAAACGGCCAT
Source organism: Microcoleus sp. CAWBG640 (assembly GCF_020883015.1). Taxonomy (NCBI): domain Bacteria; kingdom Bacillati; phylum Cyanobacteriota; class Cyanophyceae; order Oscillatoriales; family Microcoleaceae; genus Microcoleus; species Microcoleus sp. CAWBG640. The sequence goes on along the minus strand of NZ_JAHRFC010000045.1, from coordinate 783 downwards.
GCGGACATCGACTACTCCGTCCATGGCGCTGGCGATAATCGGGATTTCGCGATCGATTCCGCCAATCTGCCACCTGGTGTCTGCCAGACTCGGATCGAGGGTGCGCTGTCCGGGTACGAGCGCGATTTCATCTATGCCGTAAGCTCGGCGAGCACTTTTGCCCCGCCCAATTTCAATATTCACGCTGTTTCACTTCCACAATGTATTTAAATTAGATTAACAAAATCGTAGCCTGCCAGCAGGTAGCGATCGCGCCACTCAGGGGAAAAAAGCTCGATCTTGATTCTGATGCTATGAAATTTAAAGGCGCACTCTTCCTCAGCAATGGCCACGGGGAAGACGCGATTAACTGTCAAATTTTGTCCGCTTTGAGAGCATCTGGCTCCAATGTCGATGTGGCAGCGATGCCCATTGTCGGTGACGGGGCTGCTTACGCCCGATCGGGTGTACGGATGATTGGGCCTACCAGTAAAATGCCCTCCGGTGGCGTTTTTTACATGAATCCAATATTTTTGGTCAAAGATATTGGGGCAGGGCTGATTGCTTTGACTTGGCAGCAATTGCGCGCTGTTTGGAGGCATTCGCCCCACTGCGATTTAGTTGTGGCCACTGGGGATATTGTAGTTGCGGCGATCGCCCATTTGACCGATCGCCCCTATATAACCCACATTCCGCACCCCCAACTGGCACATAGGCGGATTGAGGGGGTAAAAGTGAATCATCCGAGACCAAGCGTGAGTAAAAACACCCAAAAATCTCTGCAACGATCGCATCACGAGCGTT